>CBFHHD010000037.1:0-2739 GCA_965655605.1 Candidatus Pelagibacteraceae bacterium
ATGGCTGGAGCATATACTTTATCTTGCGATGCTCATGTTAGAGGTGATGTAATATACAGATTGTTTTCGATACCAACACAAGCCAAAATTGATATGGTCTTATATTTCTTATTTTATTTTCCGGGAATATGCGCACTTGCATTTTCTGGTATTGATTATGCGGGTAATGCTTGGCATTCAAAAGAGACTAGTTGGAACAGTCCTGCCCAGATTCAAATTTATATGATTAAAACTTTAATTCCAGTTGCTGGTTTTATTTTGATTAATCAAGGTATCAGTGAAGTGATGAGATGCGTTATTGCAATTAAGTCTGGCAAGTGGCCTGAAAGACAAGATGATGTTTTGGAAACTGAGGAAAAATTAATGAGAGAAGCTAGAGAAAAGGAGAGTTTATAAAATGTTTGGAATGACAGATCCGCAAACAGCACTATTTATGATGTGCATATTCTTATTCTTTGTGCTTCTAGGATTCCCAATTGCGTTTACACTTTTGGCTATGGGCGTTGGCTTTGGGTACTATGCCTATTGGAATCCAGAGACTATGGAGAGTTTATTAGATAATAGAATTTTTGATTTAGTGGTTCAAAACACTTACTCAGTTATGGATAATCATGTTTTAACTGCTGTGCCACTATTTTTATTTATGGGTTATGTAGTGGAAAGAGCAGGAATTGTAGCTAAGTTATTTTTTGCAATTAGACTTGCATCGCATAGACTGCCAGCATCTATGGCAGTTGCAGCGTTAATTACGTGTACATTATTCTCGACAGCTACAGGAATTATTGGTGCCGTTGTGACATTAATGGGTTTATTGGCTTGGCCTGCGATGGTTAAAGCTGGTTATGATAAAAAATTTGCTTCAGGTGTAATTTGTTCTGGTGGATGTTTAGGTATTTTAATTCCACCTAGCATTATGTTGATTGTTTATGCTGTTATAGCTCAGTTATCACCTCTAAGATTATTTGCTGCAGCAATGTTCCCAGGTCTGTTGCTGGCGAGTTTGTACATAATTTATGTCATCGGACTTGCTATGTTAAAGCCTGAGATTGCCCCTAAACCAAAGGCGGAAGAAATACCTCCAAAAAATATTATTATTAAAGAAGTCATCGTATCTTTCTTACCATTATTTTCTTTAATTATTTTAGTACTTGGAACTATTTTAGCAGGCATAGCAACACCAGCAGAAGCTGCTGCTGTGGGTGCATTTGGTGCATTAGTTATGGCTTACTTCTATAAAACATTAAAGTGGCAGTCATTTAAAGAATCAGTTTTTCTTACAGCTAAAACATCTGCAATGATCATGTGGTTATTTATCGGTTCTTGGACTTTCGCATCTGTATTCTCATATTTGGGTGGTCATGAAATCTTCGAACACTTCTTTAAATCTATGGATCTAAAGCCATGGCAGTTTTTAGTTATAACACAATTAATTATATTTTTATTAGGATGGCCTTTAGAGTGGACTGAAATTTTAATTATATTTGTTCCTATTTTCTTACCTTTGCTAGAGACATTTGGGGTTAATCCATATTTCTTTGCAATGTTAATTGCTCTTAATTTACAAACATCTTTCTTAACGCCACCAATGGCCATGTCGGCCTATTATCTAAAGGGTGTTCAAAAAGGAAATGTTGAATTGATGGACATTTTTAAAGGAATTATGCCTTTCTTAGCAATTGTAGTTTTAGCAATGATCATCATGTACAATTTCCCAGGCCTAGCGTTATGGTTGCCAACTGCTTTGTTTGGTCCAGCATAAAAATAAAAACTTATGACTGATCTTTGTTTTTTATCCGCAACTGAGATTGTAAATGGAATACAATCCGGCGATATAAAATCAGAACAGGTTTTAGAGAGTTTTTCCAAAAGAATATTGGAGTTTGAAAAAACAGTAAAAGCTTGGGAGCATTATGACCCTAACTTTATAGTTGCAAAAGCTATGGAGGCAGATGATTATAAAAATCTTGGAAGACCTATTGGACCATTGCATGGTTTGCCAATTGGAATAAAAGATATTTTTGGAACCAACGATATGCCTACGCGATGTGGAACACCTCTAGCGTCTGGTGTTCATACAAAAGATGATGCAGCTATTGTAAGTTTTTTAAGAAACTCTGGTGCTTTAATTATGGGAAAAACTGTGACAACAGAATTTGCTTATTTTGACCCGGGAAAAACAACTAATCCTCATGATGCATTAAGAACGCCTGGCGGATCATCTAGTGGATCAGCCGCTGCGGTAGCTTCATTTATGTGCCCCGTGTCAATTGGTTCACAAACAAATGGTTCCGTTATCAGACCTGCATCATATTGCGGAGTTATTGGCTATAAACCAACTTATGGATTGGTTTCTAGAAAAGGTGTTTTAAAACAATCTCATTTATTTGATCACGTAGGAATTTTTGGAAGACACATTGAGGATATTGCCTTAGTTGCAAAAGAAATTATTAAACATGATACAAATGATACCTCCACAGTTCCTTATGCTGTTTCAAATATAGTTGAAACAAGTAAAGAAGATCCACCATTTGACCCAAGCTTTGTTTTTTTAAAAACGTCGAAATGGAAAAATATGGACAAAGACGCAGTAAAAAGCTTTGAAGCATTTTTAAAGAAGTATAAAAAAAATATTGAAATATTAGATGCCCCATCTTATTTTGATGACATTTTTAAGTATCATCAAATTATTCACGAAACAGATATGGCATATGCTTTTTCTGATTATTATGAAAAGTCTAA
>CBFHHD010000037.1:2839-9252 GCA_965655605.1 Candidatus Pelagibacteraceae bacterium
GACATTTTTAAGTATCATCAAATTATTCACGAAACAGATATGGCATATGCTTTTTCTGATTATTATGAAAAGTCTAAAAGTAAATTAGGAAAAAAATTAGTTGAAGCAATCGAAAGAGGTCTTAAATATAAAGCAAGTGAGTATGTTGAAGCTTGTGAGAATAGAGATTATTTTTACAAATTATTTGAAGAAACTTTCCAAGATTATCATGCAATTTTAACTCCAGCTTCAACTGGTGTAGCCCCGAAAACACTTAAGCAAACTGGTAGTCCAGAATTTTGTACGATTTGGACTTATCTTGGTACCCCAGCTTTATCTTTGCCAATTTTAGAAGGTGATGGTGGAATGCCACTTGGTGTTCAAATTGTTGGCGAGAAATTTGATGATGCTAGATTAATGAGAACTTCCAATTGGTTAATTAATAAAGTAAAAGAGAAGCAGAAATGATAAATAAAATTGCTGCCATTTTAGGAACTAGTTTAACTGTAATATTTTTAATTGGTGTAACAGTCACACTAAATGCCTCTAACATGATTACAATGTTAGATATTCTCCCATTATATATTATTATGGGAGCCGCAATATTTATGATGGTAATAGAGGTATTTGAAGTATTTGATATTTATATTGCTGATGCTTTAGCGAAAAAATTTATTAAAAAAAAGTAATTAAACCAATTGTCCTTAGATAAGAAAAGTTCATCATCACTTTTCCAATTTTCATTATTATTTATACAGCCAATTTTTATGACCAGTAATATAGCAATTGCGCGTGGTGCAATTGGAAGTATTCCACCCATCGCTCTGGCGTGTTCTAGATGGTTACTTGTATTTTTAGTTTTTATCCCATTCGTTTATCAACCAATAATGAAAAAAAAGAAGTATTTCAAAAAAGAATTTTGGAAATTGTTTTTTTTAGGAGCCACAGGTTATGCAGGTTGTGGGGCACTTCCTTATATTTCAGGATTGACAACTACGGTAACCAACATGTCAATAATTTATGCTCTATCGCCAGTTTTTATAGTTTTGCTATCTTCTTATTTTTATAAAGAGAAATTAAAAATTTTCCAATACTGCGGAGTGTTATTGAGTCTTTTTGGTGTATCATTCATTATCTTTAAAGGTAATTTTCAAAATTTTTTAAATCTTAACTTTAGTATAGGAGACTTGTGGATTTTTGGCGCTTCTGTTAGTTGGTCCTTCTTTTCCATTTTTTTAATTAATTGGAAAAGTGAGTTTAGCATTTTAGAAAGATTTACACTTATGAGCTTACTTGGTTCATTAATTTTATTCCCCTTTTTTTTAGTAGAACATTTTTATTTTTTACCAACGGAATTTAATTTTGATTACTGGAAATTCTCAATAGTCGCAGCTGTATTTCCAGGTTTAATAGCTTTCTTAATGTATACAAAGTTACAACAAGTTGTTGGAGCTTCAATTGCAGGGCTTACAGTTTACTTGATGCCAATCTATGGTTCAATTTACGGCATGGTATTATTTTCTGAGTCATTAGTCCCTTTCCATTTCTACGGAGCGTTATTAGTTTTAATGGGAATATTTTTGGCTAAAAAAAAATATAAATGAGTAAATTTATGTATAGTGCAGTTACATTTCTAATAGTTGGCTATGTTTCAATATTAATTTTTATGTTCTTATTTCAAAGGACATTTATGTATCATCCAACAGTTGAAAATTCTTCTCAAGACAAAATTATATTTAAATTTGAGGAAATTTTTATTCCCACTACTGATAATATTAGTCTGAAATCTTGGTATAGTTTTGATGAAAAAAATAAAAAAACTATTTTATTTTTTCATGGTAACGCAGGAACTTTGGATGCAAGGATCTATAAATTAAATGTCCTTAGCGAACTTGATGTAAACTTCTTAATCATTTCATATCGTGGTTACAGTGGGAACGATGGTAAACCAAGTGAGCAAGGATTTTATGAAGATGCTAATAGCGCTTTAAAGTGGTTAGAAAATAAAGGTATTAAAAAAGAGGATATAATACTTTATGGAGAATCAATAGGGACAGGTGTTGCAACAGAAATTGGAAGCAAGGATCAATACGCAGGTATTATATTAGAGTCACCTTTCACGTCCCTAGTAGATATGGGAAAAAAACTTTATCCATTTCTACCTGTTTCTTTGCTACAAAAAGATCGCTACGAAAATAATAAAAAAGTTAAACTAATAAATTTTCCAATTTTAATTATGCATGGTAAGGCAGATTCAATTGTAAAGTTTGAAATGGGTAAACGTTTGTACGACATTGCTAATAGCCCAAAGTTCAGTTTTTTTCCAGAGTATGATAACCACATGATGGCCTTTAATGATAAAATGAAATCCGAGCTATCTAATTTCCTCAGCTTTGTGATCAAGCAATAGCTAAGCCATTCTTTACTTTTTGAGACGGATGATAAAGAACAACTTTTCCATCCTCTTCCATTGCTCCCAAAACTAAAACTTCAGACGCAATTCCTGCAATATTTCTAGATGGAAAATTACATACTGCCATAATTTGTTTTCCAATTAATTCTTCTGTTTTATAATAATCAGTGATTTGTGCTGAAGATGTTTTAATGCCAACTTTTTCACCGAAATCTATTTGCATCACATATGCAGGTTTTTTTGCTTTTTCATTTTTTTTTACAGTTAAAATAGTTCCCGTACAAATTTCAACTTTGTCATATTCATCATAAGTTATTTTATTTTTCATTTTTGACTTTCTCCTATAAATGCATTTACAAAGCCTTCAGCGTTAAAAGGTTGTAAATCATCTTCTTTTTCACCAACCCCAATTGCAAAAATTGGAAGTTTAAACCTTTCTGTGATTGATAAAAGAACCCCACCTTTTGCAGTACCATCTAGCTTTGTCATAATGATACCAGACAAATCACAAATTTTACTAAATTCTTCAATTTGGTTTATGGCGTTTTGACCTGTTGTTCCGTCTAAAACAATGATTGTTTTTTGAGGTGCGTTTTCATCAACTTTTTTGATTACACGGATAATTTTTGAAAATTCTTCCATCAAGTTTTTTTTATTATGCAGCCTTCCAGCAGTATCTATAATACAGAAATCAAATTTTTTTTCTTTAGCCTTTTCTATAGTTTTGAAAGCTACAGACGCAGGATCAGACCCAGGCGATGATTTTTCTAATTCTACATTATTTTTATTGCACCAATTTTCTAATTGCTCAATTGCAGCAGCTCTGAAAGTATCTGCTGCGCCAACGATTAAAGTAAAATGATTATCTTTTAAAATTTTAGTTAACTTTCCAATTGTTGTGGTTTTTCCAGTGCCATTAACACCACAGACTAGAATAGTTTGAAGGTGTTTAGACTTTATAAAAATATTATTTTCAGCAGGTGTTAAAATTTCAAGCATTTCTTTTTTAATTAAATTTAAGAAATTATTCTTGTTTAATTCATCCTTTAAAACTTTTTTATTTCTTAGTTTTGTAATTATCTTTTCAGTTAACGGCAAACCAATATCTGAAGAAATCATAAAATCCTCTAAATCAGAGATTGTTTCCTCTGGTATCTTTGAGCTCTGAAAAACATTATCAATACCTCCAGAAAATTGCTCAGTAGTTTTTTTTAACCCTGCTGATATTTTTTTTAAAAAGGACATCCTCAAATTTGTACTTCAATTTCTTTTTGATCAGATATTGGACCTGTCATAACGAGTGTTTTGTCTTCTTTTATCCCAATATCTATATACCCTTGATCAAAATGAATTTTCGTAGGGTTTTTAGTCAACCCTTTTGTTATTGCAATGAAGGCTGTAGCACATGCAGCAGTGCCACAGGCAAGTGTCTTACCTGCACCTCTTTCCCACACATTTACACTTATATTTTCATTATCCTTAATATCAGCAAACGTTACATTGACTCTATCTGGAAAATATTTAAAGTTTTCAATCATCGGACCTACGTTTTTTATTTTTTCGACTGATATTTTTTCAAAAATGACAATATGTGGATTTCCAACATTAACAAGATAACCTGAATATTCGTCTTCTAAAATTTTTATTTTTACAGGATTTTCCTTAACCTCATTTGTTACAGGTATTTTTCCTAATGACTGTACTGGCTGTGGCATAGATACTTGAATCATTTTATCAGATATTTTTTTTCCTTCATGCAAGAAGGAACCAACCTTAAATTTTACTACAGAGTTTCCCGTTTCTTTTAGCAAAATATCAGTGACGCAGCGGTTTCCATTACCACATGCATTTGCAAATTTTCCATCTGAATTAAAATATTTAATTTCAGCATTAGCTGAGTTACTTTTTTCAATTGAAATTAATTGGTCAAAACCAATTCCCATGTTTCTATCTGATAGTTTCTTAATTTGGTCTTGTTCTAAATTAATATCAAATTTTCTCTTATCAATAATTAAGAAATCATTTCCTAGTCCATCCATTTTTAAAGCTTTAAAATTCATAATAATTTACATTTTAGACCGTTTTCTTGACTTTATAAACATATCTATGTAGTTTGAGTTCACTTCCAAGAAAAAGGTATCTTTTTCTGGTGTCTCCATAAAGGAGAGATCAACACTAGTCAGCGATTATTCGCCCACTAGTGCGATACCTGCTGGAGGTAAGAAATAAATATGTTTGAAAATTTAACAGATAAAATTGAATCGGCCTTTTCTTTTTTTAATAAAATAACAAGGCTAGATGAAAAACAGGCTGATGACGGCCTTAGGAAAATTAGACAGGCTTTGCTGGAGTCTGACGTTGCTTTATCTGTAACTAAAAAGTTTATCGAGGATATAAGGCCAAAAATTATTGGTCAGGAAGTATTAAAATCTGTCACGCCAGGTCAGATGATCATTAAAATTGTAAATGACGAACTTATAAAGGTTTTGGGTAGTGAAAAATCTGAATTAAACTTGGGTAATGTACCACCAATAAAAATCTTAGTCGTAGGACTTCAGGGTTCGGGTAAAACTACATCCTCAGCTAAATTAGGAAACTTCTTGCAAAAGAAACATTCTAAAAAAGTTTTAATGGCAAGTTTAGATATCTATCGACCTGCAGCGCAAAAGCAGCTTGAAATTTTAGGATCTGAGAATGGTATAAAAACACTCCCAATTATTGAAGGGCAACTTCCAATTGAGATTTCTAAAAGAGCAATGAATTCTGTATCTTTAAGCGGAGAAGATATTATCGTTTTTGATACTGCTGGAAGAACGCAAATTGATCAACAAATGATGATGGAATTAAAGCAACTAGAAAATGAAATTAAACCACATGAGATTATTTTAGTAGCGGACTCACTTACTGGTCAGGATGCTGTTAATATTGCACAAGAATTTAAGCAAACTGTTGGGCTTACTTCTATTATTTTAACCAGAATAGATGGCGACGGAAAAGGCGGTGCAGCTTTAAGCATGAAAGCTGTTACAGGTTGCCCAATTAAATTTTTAGCAACTGGGGAAAAAATCGATCAACTAGAAATATTTCATCCCGACAGAATTGCAAATAGAATTCTAGGTATGGGAGATGTAGTATCTCTTGTAGAAAAAGTTGCTGAAGACTTGGAGCAAGAAAAAATTGATAAAATAGAAGATGACCTAAAAAAAGGATCTTTTACTTTTGATACTTACTTACAACAAATTAGGCAAATGAAAAAAGTGGGTGGTATGAGTGGCGTGCTAAGTATGATGCCAGGTGTTTCAAAAATGAAAAAACAAATTGATGAGTCAAATCTTGATGAAAGTTTGCTAAATAAACAAGAGGCAATTATTTTATCTATGACTCCTATTGAGAGAGAAAATCCTAAAATTATTGGAGGCTCTAGAAAAAAAAGAATTGCAAATGGATCGGGGACGGACATTTCAATGGTAAACAAACTTCTCAAGCAACATAAAATGATGACAAATGTTATGAAAAAAATGTCTAAAGGCGGGAGAGGGGCACTGCAAGGTTTTGATGGTATTCCACCAGAACTTTTAAATAACTTAAAATAACGAAAGGTACACAATGTTAAAAATAAGAATGTCTAGAGGAGGAGCAAAGAAAAGACCAGTTTATAAAATCGTAATTGCAGACTCTAGAAAACCAAGAGATGGAAAATTTATAGAAAAAGTTGGATTTTTTAATCCTTTACTGCCAAAAGATAAAAAAGAAAGATTAAGCCTCGATGTTGAAAGAATTAAACATTGGCTAAGCAAAGGTGCAAAACCTTCAGAGCGTATTGCAAGATTTTTAGGAGATGCAGATATTATTCCTAAACCTACGCAAAGAAACAATCCAATTAAAGCAAAACCCAAAAAGAAAGCCCAAGAAAGATTAGCTGCAGCAGAAGAAGCTAAAAAAGCTGTAGAAGAAGCTCCAAAGGCAGAAGCAGAAGCTCCAAAGGCAGAAGCAGAAGCTCCAAAGGCAGAAGCAGAAGCTC
>CBFHHD010000038.1:0-9252 GCA_965655605.1 Candidatus Pelagibacteraceae bacterium
CCCTCTGCCAAAGCTACACAAGCATCATTTCCAGAAACTATAACAATACCTTTTAAAAGGTTTTCTACAGAAACTTTGTCATTTGGCATTATAAACATCGATGAATAGCCTTGTGAAGACATGCGCCAAGCATTTTTCGATATTTTAAATTTTTCGTCTAAACTCAATTCTCCTTTTTTAATTAAGTCGAAGGCAACAATAGACGTCATTATTTTTGTAATTGACGCTGGTGAAATTTTTTGATCATGGTTTTTTTCAAACAACACCTTCCCTGATGCTGCATCAAGAAGATATGCTTGTTCAGCGGATGTTTCAAAAGCTTGTGATTGACCACTTAGAAAAACTGATAAAATAAATATTAATATTTTTTTCATTTAATCATCACTTCATAACCAATTAATCCTAAAGCACCAAGGCTTTTATGAAGATTGTCAAACTCTGCCAAGTTATTTACAGGCCCTACTGAAATTGTGTAATTTTTTTCTTTATAATCTTTGTATAAAATTTTTTCATTTTTTAAATTAAACTTCAAAACTTTAAATAAACCATCGGCATAAGCCTGGAAGTAAAATGGACCGTAATTTAGGTATATTTTTTTCGTCGATGCTTGTTGTGTAGATAAATTAATGATCTCAATTTTATTAAAATTTACCTTATTATTAATACTTTTTTCTTCTTCATAGGTTTTCGCTCTTTTGGCAATAAAGGTATTGTTTTCTCTAACTGAAATCACTCTCACAAAAGGCAGGTCGCCACTTAAATTAATCTTTTGAAAATATTCTTTTGGCAAACTAATAATTCTTGAATTTAAACTTAAAACTCTTTTTGATGTTTTGATTGTAATGTTTTCTTTGGAATCTAAATTGATAACTTTGATTAATGTACCAACTGGTAGTTCTGAAACAATTGTATTGTTGGTTGATAAACTGGCAAAACCATTTTTGTCATAAACTTGTACAGTCTTCGAGCAAGACAAGGTAAAAAACATAAGAAATAATAATAAATTTTTATGCATCTTTTAAATAATCTGCAAAAATACCGATTGTAATTGCAAATCTCAGAGAACGATTCCAATGTAATATTTTCTCATAATTATTAAACACCATGTAAACAGGACTTATATCACCATCTGGTTTAACAAGTCTTGCCTTTACATTGTTTTTAATTTTAAAACCATCAGGTATCTGCACACCTAAACGCTTCCATTCTTTTACAGATTTAGGTTTAGATAATTTTCTAGCATCAAATGTAAAATTATTTTTTTCTAATTTTTTATTAACCATAACTTTCACACCCCATGGATTTTTATCCCATCCAATAGTTTTTAAATAATTTGCTGCTGAGGCAAAAGAGTCATCTAATGATGTATATAGATTTATTTTTCCATCTTTGTTGTAATCTACTGCATAATTTTTTATAGATGAGGGCATAAATTGAAAATTTCCATGTGCTCCAGCCCATGATCCCTTTAGGTCGTCTAATTTAACAATTTCTTTATCCAGTAATTTTAGCAAAACAATCAATTCACCTGAGAAATATTTAGATCTTCTTTTATCGTAACTTAGTGTGGCTAATGCTGAAATAATATCAACTTTACCTTTATGTTTGCCAAAAATTGTTTCAACACCCCAAAGTGCGACTAGATAATTTCTTGGGACTTTGTATTTTTTTTCAACTTGGTCTAAAAGCGACTTATTTTTATTAATTAATTTTTTTGCGTAAACTATTTTTTGTTTATTTACTCGCTTCCCAAGATAGGTGTTTAATTTTTCTATGAACTCAGGCTGGTTTCTGTCATATGTTATAATTCTTTTTAAAAGCTTAGTGTTCTTGAAAGCTGTATCTACTGTATTTTTTGAAACACCTTGATTAACAGCATATTTTTTGTAATTTTCTAACCATTTCACAAAATTCTCATCACTAAATGATGGGTTGGAATGAAAAAGAATAAAAAGAATCGCAATTAATAGTCTCATAACATTATTTACCATAACGAAAATTCAATGTCATTTGTTGAGTTTATAAATTAAATCTATTTAAAAATAATGCGAATTTTATTTTCCAAAAATTCCCAATTTAATATCATAGTCAACTGCAACCCCATATTCAGGATCATCATCGCTATCAACAACTAGTTGACCCGCTCGACTCAATAATCTGTGGCAATCACGAGTTAAATGTCTTAATTTAACTTTTTTCCCCATACTGTCGTAGCGATCAGCTATATCTTCAATTGCTTTTAATGCAGACTGGTCAATTACTCTAGACCTTGCAAAATCTATGATAACTACATCCGGGTCTTCAGATGGTTTAAAAATCTCTAAGAAACTATTTGTAGAACTAAAAAAAAGTGGTCCATCAATTTCATATACTTTTGCCCCCTCTTCTCTAATGGATGGTCTTTCTATAGCTCTAATTCTCGAGGCGGATTTCCAAGCAAAGACCAAGGCTGAAAAAATAACTCCAACAATTACTGCAACAGCCAAATCTTCTAATACGGTAACAATCGTAACTAAAATAATAACCAAAGCATCACTTTTTGGAACAAAAAATATAATTTTTAACGAATTCCACGCAAAAGTTCCAATCACAACCATAAACATAACGCCCACTAATGCAGCTATAGGTATCATTTCTATATATCTGGAACTAAATAAAATAAAAAATAATAAAAATATTGCAGCAGAAATTCCTGCTATTCGAGTTCTACCACCAGATTTTACATTAATCATGGATTGCCCAATCATTGCGCAACCGCCCATTCCCCCGAAAAAACCTGTTATGGTATTCGCTAAACCTTGAGCTAAGCACTCTTGGCTTGCGCCACCTTTTTTATTAGTAATTTCTCCAACTAAATTTAAAGTTAACAAACTCTCAATTAATCCTATTGATGCTAAAATAAAAGAATACGGAAAAATAATTTTTAATGTTTCAAAATTAAATGGCACACTTGGTATTGAAAAATTTGGAAGACCGCCTTTTACACTCGCCAAATCTCCAACACTTGGAATATCAATTTTAAAAACAAGTACTAATAATGTTGTGGTAAGTATTGCAGCTAGAGTTGATGGAATTATTTTTGTTATTTTAGGCAATAACCATATAATTAACATAGTCAGAAAAACAAAAACTAAAGAATAAATTAAACCATTTCCTGTAATCCAGACTATTTCACCAATAGAATTAGTAGTTTTAAACTGACTTAACTGTGAAATACCAATCACTATAGCCAAACCATTAACAAAACCCAACATAACAGGTTGTGGGACCATTCTAATAAATTTCCCAAGTTTAAAAATTCCAGCAATTAATTGGAGCAATCCCATTAAAACAACAGTTGCAAATAAATATTCTGCACCATGTTCAGCAACAAGAGCTACCATTACCACAGCCAAAGCTCCAGTAGCTCCTGAAATCATTCCCGGTCTACCACCCAAAACAGCGGTAACCAACCCAACAATAAATGCAGCATAAAGACCTGATAGTGGCGCAACTCCAGCAACAAAGGCAAAGGCTATGGCCTCTGGAACTAGGGCCAAGGCTACTGTTAATCCTGACAATATTTCAATTTTAAAAAGTGAAAATGAAGCCCCTTCTTTAGGTATGTAATTTTGAGAATTAAAACCCAAAGATTGCGCAAAGTTTATTATGGTATTTGAAGAGGTTGTTTTATTTTTCAAAATATTGCTTAGTTTTGTAATGATTATTTTTATTGAGTAAGATTTTTTGAGTAAACCACAAACATGTTAATGTCTACAATACTATTTTAGGCTATTTAAACATAATTTAATTATTACTCACAAGGGGTGCCGGCAGTGCTTGTGCTACATCTTCCACCAGCATCTGAATTTATTTCAACCGCTTGAATTGTCCAGTCACCATAAATATCATCATCGGATGCGGTTGTATCTTCCCATCCACAATCCTCCTTAGCTGCAGCTGCTCCACCTGCGCCAGCGTTAAAAAAAGTTCCAGGTCCACTCCAAACTTTCACACAATCACTTCCACAATTACCAGCAGAAATATTTCATCGTCCTCGATCTTCAAAATAAGCAATTATTCGTAAACTTGATTTTCCAATTCTACACCCTGCACCTTGACCAAAACCTCCATTATTTTTGTAACAAACTAATTGTATTTGACCTTGACGATGCCAAGCTTGTCCGTCTGTATCAATAGTTATACTGACTTGAGTTGGTTTCCATGGATTTTTAAACTCTTTAAAATGCTCTTTAATAGAATGAGTAAAGTTATTACAGTTAACCAAGTTGCTTAATAAAGTTTGTTCGCTTGCGTTAGCAGTAGTTGCAAAAGATCCATCATCTTCACGTTTTATCATAGCATTATTTTCATCAAATTCTTTTAACGCTGATGTTAAACCATTTTCAGCAACAACAATTTCAAAATCTACAGCTCTTACAATTTGTTCATAATTTTGTAATAGAACTTTTTTTTAGTAGACTCTACGTATTGATCAAATCCAACAACACCAACGCTGGCCAGAACCCCAATAATAGCAACAACAACTAATAATTCTACTAAAGAAAATCCCTTATTGTTCATGTGCTAAATTGTAAATAGTCTTGCAAATTAATGCAATTTTAAAATGGTTTGACTACAACTAAAATTACAATCAAAATTAACAATATTGTAGGAACTTCATTGATTATTCTGAAATATTTCGAAGTGTGCTGCGCTGGATTGTTTATTAGTTTTTTCCGAACTACACCTAAATACATATGATATGCAGATAAAAAAATTACCAAAAGTATTTTTGTATGCAACCACCCTCCTGAACCTACGTAATGAATAAGACCAATACCAAATATCCAGGTTGCAACCATTGCTGGGTTCATAATATATTTAAGAAGTTTATATTCCATTGTCTCCAATGTTTTGCATGTGTGATTATGTTCAGCATTTTCTGAATGATAAACAAATAATCTAGGTAAATAAAAAAGCCCAGCAAACCATGAAACAAAGGAAATAATATGTAAAACTTTTAACCACTCGTACATTAATTCCACTCCGCAGAAGGTGGCATTGACATCAAAATTGCCTCTACATTACCATCTGTTTTTAAGCCAAATAATGTTCCCCTGTCATACAATAAATTAAATTCAACATACCTAGATCTTTTATGCATTAATTTATTCATATCTTCTTCAGAATATGGTGAATCTTTTTTTCTTTCAACGTTATCGTGTACAAAATCTTTAAAATAAACACCTAAATTTTTTACAAAATTAAATTCATTTTCAAAATTATCTTCATTTAAATAATCAAAGAAAATTCCGCCCACTCCCCTTGCTTCTTTTCTGTGTTTTAAATAAAAATATTCATCACATTCTTTTTTCCACTTTAGATAATCATATGAATACTTTTTGCACACTGTCTCTAAACCTTTGTGAAAAGAGGTCGTTTCTTCATCATCTGTAATAGCTGGAGTGAGATCGCATCCTCCACCAAACCATGATTTTTCAGTAGCAATAAATCTGGTATTAAAATGAGCAGCAGCAATCTTTGGGTTTTTCATATGGGCAACTACAGAAATACCAGCGGCCCAAAATTTAGGGCTAGTCTCTGTGCCTGGAATTTTTTTTCTAAACTCTTCTTTAAACTCACCATGAACGGTAGAGATATTGACGCCTACTTTTTCAAAAATATTACCTTTCATAATAGCCATGGTACCTCCACCACCACCTGGTCTATCCCAAGTTTTTTTTTTAAAAGATGAGTTATCAATTGCTTCAAAAGATGAAATCATTTGATCTTGTAAATTTTTAAACCATTCCGATGTCAGGTTTTTTTTATCTTCTGTGAGGCTCATATCCAGCCTTGAAGCTCATTTTTAATCAAATGCCCTATTAGTTTAATATGATCATCTTGATCATTTAAACATGGGATATAACTAAATTTTTTTCCACCGTGTTCTTCAAAGATTTCTCTATTTTCGCCATCAAGCTCCTCGATAGTTTCCAAGCAGTCTGAAGAAAACCCAGGTGCAATAATTTGTAGATGCCCAACCCCATCTTTTGCAGTTTTTTCTACGGTCTTGTCTGTATAAGGTTGCAACCATTCATCGGGACCAAATCTTGATTGAAATGTTGTCATAGCAAATTCCTCCGTTAATCCCATTTCTTCTCGTACAAGCCTTGTGGTTTTGTTACATAAGCAATGATAAGGATCACCTTTGGTAAAATATTTTTTTGGTATACCGTGATAACTAAATAATATTTTATCTGGCTTACCATGTTCATCCCAATGTTTTTTAACACTATTAGCCAATGCTTTAATATATAATGGATTGTCGTGATAAGTGGATATGAAACGTAATGACGGAACCCATCTCCAATTTTGCATTGTATTCGAAATTGAGTCGAAAGTTGATCCTGTTGTAGCGGCGCAGTAATGTGGGTACATTGGCAAAACAATAATTTTATTACAATGCCTTTGTCTTAATTGATCTAAACCAGACTCAATACTTGGATTGCCATAACGCATTCCTATTGCAAATTCTATATCAATATTTTCTTTTTTTAACATTTCTTCAGTTAATTTTTTCTGCTTTTGCAAAATAACTAATAAAGGTGATCCTTCTTTCGTCCAAACTTGTTGGTAATTTTTTGCTGATTTTTGAGGTCTAGTATTTAAAATAATTCCATTCAATATTATCTGCCAAATAATTTTAGGTGTTTCTATCACTCTTGGGTCTGATAAAAATTCCTTTAAATATACTTTTAAGGCTTTTCGATCTGGCCTATCAGGTGTCCCTAGATTTGAAAGCAAAACTCCAATTTTAAGTTTGGTACCATGTTTAAACTCAGCGTTTCCAATAAAAGTAGCCATTATAATTTAGTTCTAATTTCCTCTATCAATAATTCAACATTATATTCGGGAGTTGTTTTTAACACACCGTGATCCAAGCTACAAATCCAGCCAGATCTTTCGTTAATATTATAATCTTTTATAAAACTAATGAACTCATTTAAGTGTTTTTTAAAATCATCTTTGCTCTCTAGTGATAAAAATTGATTAGAAAAATTACCTTGCAAAGATAAATGGGTTTGAGAGAGTTTAGAAAAGATATTTTGATTTGATCCGCATACTGTTAATTTCAAATCTTTAATCTCATTTATTATATTAAATTTTTCATCATCAATTTCTTTAGTAAAATATCCAATTTTACCAGGAAATTTACTCGCTATTTTTTGAACAAAAGGTTTTACAATTTTTTTAAAGTCATCTGTACTAAGATATTGTGACTCTGTATCAAAGATCATTAATAAATCAATGTCAACATTGAATTGAAGTTCAATATTTTTATCTAAAATTTTTTCAATAACTGGTAAAAATTCATTTAGTATATTTGGATCAGAATCCTTGTGTCTCAATGCAAACTGAAACAATGTATAAGGAGCGCCAACAAATCCAATTAGTGACTTGTTTTGTGGCAATTCATTTCGCAATAATTTCAATCCTTGAATTTGAAAGTTCATGTAATCTTCGAATGAATTTTTTAAAATCAACAAATTTTTTGTTAATGGTTTGGAAAATTGAGGCCCAGGATTGAATACCAAATCCATTCCCAAGTAATCTAGAGGGAACAAAATATCGCTAAATAAAATAGCTGCATCAAAATCGAAATCTCTAATAGGACCCAAAGTAGTTTCACAAATTAATTCAGGTATTTTACATAGTTGTTCAAAACTATATTTTTGTTTTAACTTTTGATAGTGAGAATGGTATCTGCCAGCCTGTCTCATTAACCATATGGGTGGTGTGGTCTGCTCTATGCGATTAAGTGCATTGTAAAATTTTTGATTATAAATCTTTGACAATATCTCTTGCTCCATAAGTTATTATAAAGTCTGCACCAGATCTATTGATTGCAATTAGGCTTTCTTTATACAGTTTACTAAAATCTCCAAGATTATTTTTTGCCAAAAGTCTAAGTGATGCGTATTCTCCACTAACTTGGTACGCGCCCGTTGGAACTGTTGTTTTCTTTTTTATCTCACCAATTAAATCAATAGAAGTTATTCCAGGCTTTACCATCAGTAATGATGCTCCATCTTTAGCGTTTGTAACAGAACTTTTTATAGCTTTTCCCTTATCATTTACTGGTAACTGATAAGCAGATCGATCAAATTTTTTAGGAGCTGATTTTGCGGCGTTTCTAAAAGGACCATAGAAACTGCTAAAAAATTTGGTTGAGTAACTCATAATCGGCGTTTTAAATTTTTTCTTTATAAATAAAGATTTCAAATATTTAGTGGTACCTTTCATCATATCACTAGGAGCAATGATATCTGCGCCTGCTTGAATATAAGTATCAGCCGCTATACCAAGGGATTGATGGGTCAATTTTAAATTTATAGAATTTTTATCAACTATTCCACAATGCCCATCGGTTGTCATTGAACAAAGGCACGTGTCAACAATCATTGTAATTTTTTTATCAAAAGTTTTTTTTACAGATGATAAAGCTTGATAGTGAAAATTAAAATCTTCTGGAACTTTTTGTTTATTCTTAGGGACAATAAAAAAAATGAAGTTTTTAACCCCCTTTTTTATATCTGATCTTATAACTTTTTTAGCCGTTGCTATAGAGTGGCTGTAATTATTTCCAAGACCTCTTATAATTTTTTTTGACTTAATGCCTTCCTCTATAAAAATAGGTTGAATTAAATTTTTAGCTTTAAGTCTATTAGAATTTAAAAACATTTTATTTTTCACGGTATATACTGTCTTTAAAATCTTTATAATTAAAAAATAAATGCAATTTTTTATTTGGAATTGCTTTTTTTAACTGATCAAATGTAGATCCTGGACCACTGCAATGATCAAATTTTAGTATTTCAGGTCTTATTTTAGTGGCTAATTTGAAAGCAGAAAAACTCATCCAAAAGAATATTTTTGCATTGAATAAGTTATCGATAGTTTCATAATTAATTCGTGGTATTAGCTCATAGCCACTGATTTGCTTACTGCTATAACTTGATGGGCTATTTTTGTATGTTATTTTTTTTACTGGTAAATATTTCCTATAATATTTTTCTGGAAACCTATAATCCTCACCAAGACCGTCAAAAGATGACTGTAACAATATTTTCTCTTTAGATAACTTTCTCCAAGTCTGCACGCCACTAGATATAAAATAATTATTTTTATTAATTTGTTTGATTGAAAAATCAGGCCTTGTCAGTACTACCGTTGATTTTGAGATACTTGGAAGTTTAACAATTTCTC
>CBFHHD010000039.1:0-8920 GCA_965655605.1 Candidatus Pelagibacteraceae bacterium
AAACTTGCTCGTAAGTTGGATTTTTTACATGGCCTCCAGTGTAACCAGACATTGCACTTAGAACTCCAGGAGTTTTTTCAAACGCCTCTTCTACACACCAAAAACATCCTCCTGCAAAATATGCCTTTTTTTCATTTGCCATTGAGAAGTTACATAAACTAATTAAAACTAAAAAAAAACTTAAGAATCTTTTCATTGATAAAAAACACCTCTTTGTCTTAATAGTTCTCTTGATAAACTGGGGTTAGGTTCGAAAGCTTTTCTACCATGAAGCATGAAATAATTATTAGAAAAAATTGAATAACCTGGGGGCAATTTAAAAGCTATATGCATCTTGCTCCCTTCTAATGACTCTGACAACCTATTTAAAAACAAACCCTGCTCTAAAGATTTTGGTTCAGGAAATTGGTCGATATAAGATATGATTGGTTTGCCATTTTGATCTTTAGAAAAAACAGGGTGCTCAACTTTATAATCTACATTTTTACTCTTAGGTGATCCCCAAAAAAAATTCTGCTGACCGACAGGATCATTGAAAAATTGATTAGCATCTTCCCAATCATCGAGGTGAAGCAGTGTACTTTCGCCACCTACTGCATTCTCTTCTTTCATTTTCATCATTAGTAACCAGTCAGTTTTTTCTTTCACATAAGTACCATCTGTATGAAGGTCTAATTTTTTATAAGCTTTTCTCAAATAACTATCAGAGTTATCTTTGTTTTTTATTTCAAATCTTGCGTAATATTTTCCGTACATTGAGTCATGATTTGGTACGCCTACTAGGTGAGTTAAGGCAGTAGATAACTTCACAAGAAAGTCTGTGTCATATTTATCCTGGTCCATATTTTCTGGCCCAATTACAAACGCACCTTGTTCTCTATTTTGAAGAATGCTTTTAATGAGTTTGTGAATTTTTTTATCAAAAATTTCATTAAATATATTGGCAAGATGAAATCTTAAAAAAGGTTTGTATTCAATATCTAAGAGGTCATTTTGATCAAATTGGTTTTTTACCTGGTCTAAAAAATCATTATCTATCTTAATATCGATAAGCCTTTTGCTAGACTCATGCTCTTTGATTGTTAACCCTGAAATTTTTTCCATTTAAATATATCTGTTTAATATAATGAAGCATGTAGCACTTATCAATACAGATAGGATAATATTTCTTTTAAAAGAAAAAAAGAAACTCAGTGCAATTAAAGTACAAATTATTCTATTTAGCAAATTGGCCTCTTCCAATATGCCCACAGGAAAAAAAATTATTCTTGTAATAACTGCGGCTATAACGGCAATCGAAACGCATCTTATCCAATCAAAAATAGGACTTTCTGGTTTTATGTTTTTAGAACTAAAAACTCCAAAAGCTCGACAAAAATAAGTTCCGAGACTGGCAACAATAATAGAAAGATAAATAAATTGACTACTCATTTTTACCCTTTTTAAAAATTAAATAACCAATTGTTCCCCCAACAATACCAGCTATCAGTACTGACCAACCTGTAAAAATATCATTAAGACTAAAACTTAAGAAAGCGCCTGCTATCACTGACACAATCATCATTTTTTCTTTAAGGTTGCTTACTGTCATAATTAAAAAATAAATTGGATTTATAAAAACTAATCCAATTAATATTTCTTGAGAAACTAAATTAGAAAAGAGAAAACCTAAAACTGTACATAAAACTGAGTTGATCCAAAGAAAACCACTTAAGCCGACAAAATAATTAAACTTATCATCTTGTTTAATCTCATGATGAACTGCCAGCATATTCAACCAGCTTGTAACTGCAATAAAATGGCAAAATAAATATTGTTTAAATTTTGATACTTTATTATTTCTAATGATCGGAGAAATATTGACTGTCATTGGATATAGTCTTGAATTTGTTAATAGCACCGCTAAAAAAATATTAAGCAAAGTTCCGCCTGCTAAAATAGTTTCGGCCATTACAAATTGACCGGGTAACGCAAATGTAAAAAAGCTTGAGAGAAAACTTTGAAAAACATCAAAGCCTGCACTATTAAGATATGCTCCAAAAGCAAACATGCTTGATCCCAGTCCAAGAGCTGGAACACCTATGGCGTGTCTTACACCATATTTAAAAGCATTCGATGAAAACAAATTCTAGACTATCCTCCTAGGAATAATCTACCTACATCCGAGTTATCAAGCAATTCATCGCCCTTGCCCACAATCGCAAGTTCTCCTGAAACCAAAACATAACCAATGTCTGAAAACTCTAATCCTTTTTTTGCATTTTGTTCAACAAGGATTATTGTTTTATTTTCGTTTTTTTGTAAATCAGCAAGTATTTCGAAAACCATTTCAATATATCTTGGCTCCAAACCAATTGAAGGTTCGTCAACCAATAGAACACTTGGTTTCATCACTAAAGCTCTTGAAATTTCTAGTAATCTTCTTTCTCCACCTGATAAAACTTTTGCAGGTTGGTTTCTTCTATTTCTTAATCTTTCATATTTTTCTAAAACTCTCTGAGCTTCTTCATAAGCTTCTTCGGTTTTGTCTTTGGTATAACCACCCATAAGTAAATTCTCCTCAACAGTCATATCTGGAAAAACAGAGTTATCTTGAAGAATGTATGCAATCCCTACTGATTTTAATTTTTCTGCTGGAGTGACGTTGGTAATGTCTTTGTCATCAATAGTAATTTTTCCGGAAAATATATTTGTGAAACCATAAATAGAATGAAGGATTGTAGATTTACCGGCACCATTGGGACCAATAAGACATAATGATTGACCTCTGCTGCAAAATAAGTCGATGTTATGTAAAATTTCCATTTTACCATACCCAGCTGTTAATCCTTCGATTGTTACATGCGGATCTTTAGACGCGAGATTTTTTAAATCATCTTTTGTTGGAGCTGAACCTAGTACCGAATATTGATCTGCCATTATTGAACTCCTAAGTAAGCGTCTATTACGCGTTGGTCGTTTTTAATTTGTTCTGGATTACCTTCAGCAAGCAACTGGCCATGAGCTACACAGAAAATCTTTTGAGCTAATTGCATTATAACTTTCATATTATGCTCAATTACCAGAAGAGTAATTCCATACTTTTCATTAACTTGTATTAATCTTTTAATTATTCCATTAATTAGCGTAGGATTGATACCTGCAGTAGGCTCATCAAGTAATAACATTTTAGGGTCACTCATTAATGCCATAGCCAATTCTAAAAGTTTCTGTTGTCCAAATGACAGATCACCAGCTCTTAAATTTCTTTTTTGATATAAACCCACAAATGTTAAAATTTCTTCTGCCTTTGCGGTTAAATCCTTTGGTATACCTGAAAAGACTGTAAATAAACTTTCATCTCTTGGTTTGTGCGAAATGAGCATATTCTGTACGCAATTTAATTTTCCATATATTCTTGTTTGTTGAAAAGTTCTCAATAAACCTAGCTTGGCGATTGACGGTATTGGTAATTCAGAAATCTCTTTACCATCAAATTTTATAGAGCCCGAGTCAATCGGATGCGTTCCAACAATTGAATTAAATAAAGTCGTTTTTCCAGATCCGTTGGGTCCAATAATTCCAACAATCGATCCTTGCTCTACACCTAAAGATATGTCAACGTTGGCTTTTACACCACCAAACGATTTTGAAACATTATTTACTTCTAGTAAAGCCATTAGTCTAAATTAATTTGTGCCTTTCTATCTTTTTCATCAATCGTTTCTCCAAACCACTCAGGTTTTTTGTCTCTCAAGAAACCCATAATTCCTTCTGGGAAATAAATAACAATTACAATAATCAAAACTCCAAGAGCAACATACTGCCATCCTAAAAACAATGTCCAGAAACTTTCTTTGAATAAGTGAAATGCAGTTGCGCCAATAACAGGTCCCCACAAAGTGCCCTTGCCTCCTAGAATTGTCATAAGAACCATAAATACACCCATTTCTCTACCATCAAATGCAACTTCAATTGGTTCAATATACCCAACCATCATACCAACCAGGCCACCAGCTAGTCCGCAGAAGAAAGCAGATATTACCCAACCAGTAATTTTATAACGCATAGTCTCGATGCCCATGGCTTCGGCTTTATCTTCATTATCTCTTATTGCATTAAGTACTAATCTGAATCTTGTAGTGTAAAGCCATCTAATAAAACCAAAAGTAGTTACTAATAAAACAAGGCACATGAAATATAAAAATTGTGATCTAAATTCTAAGGAACCCAATCCTTTTGGAAATGGTGGAGCCGTCATACCTTGTCCTGCTCCAATTAATTCTATTCCTCCAGCTAATTCTCCTGATGCAATACCAATCCCTAAGGTGCAAATTGCAAAATAATGTCCACGTAAACCTAATATTCCATAACCAATTAACCCTGCAATAATCGGCGGTATCAGAGCAGAGAAAAACAATCCAACCGCTAAGCCTTTAAAATATTGGTCGGGCTGGTGAACAAATGTTTTTTCACCACCACTTTCAGTCCATTCAGCTAAAGGGAAATACATTCCAATTTGAATGCTGGTACATACATACATACCAACACCAAAAAACATTATGTTTCCAAAAGTATTATAACCCATTTCACCACCTTGGATGTTCCAGGTTAGAGCAAGTATTATAAGTATTAACATAAAAGCTAATTGAAGCTTAAAATTAGCAAAAATAAATGGTGCAGCGATTAAAAATAGAAGCAACCCACCGCAAATATAAAGTTCCCTTTTTTCAAAACTCATTATTTTAAATACTCCCTTTTTCTCGCAAGTTTAAATCTTCTATATAATAAAATGAAGACCAGTAAAAAGAACACAGACGCAATTCTAAATTCTGTACCAAGTATATAATCTGCAAATTCTTCAAAAACACCAAGGCTCATGCCAGATAACGCTACACCTGGTAAATTTCCAAGGCCCGCAACAATCACAATCATAAATGATCTAACAGTATATGGTAACCCAACATACGGGTGTAATGTAAAGGTTATTGCAACAAGCGCACCAGCTACTCCACATAAAGCTGCGTTAATCCCAAAAGTAGATGCATAAACTTTTTCAGTATCTACACCAAGTATTTTTGCTGCTCTTGCATTTTGGGCTGTGGCTCTAATTGCTCTACCAAGCTTAGATTTTCTCATATACATCGTCAAAGCAATTGCAAATGCGATACTAACTAAAGCTGAAAATATTTTAGAATTTGGCAATGTCACTGAATTGTTGAATAACAAAGTAGTTCCAAAGTTTGACTGTGCAACTACTACATCAGAACCAAAACCAAAGTTCATTAGTTGCATCATTAATATACTAATTCCAAAAGTTGCTAGAATTGAAATAAACATATCACGGTCAACGACTTTATTTATAACTAGCTTGTAGATACCAACTCCTACAAAAAACATTATGACTGGTGATACAAAAATACCAAACGCCGGGTGAATTCCAGCTGTATACATAAAGTAAGCAATATACCCACCCATGATCACAAGTTCACCTTGGGCAATGTTAATTATATTCATTACTCCCCACTGAAGAGCCATGCCGTAAGCAATCAAAGCAAATAATATTCCCAGTAATACTCCATCAAGAACTGCTTGAGCTGTTAATGCAGGTATTTCAAAAACTAAAAAATCCATATCTTAAAAAACAAAACTCCCCCCTCTTACATGAAGAGGGAGGAGAATCAAAGTTAATTATTATCTTTTAGACCAAGGTGGTATCGGGTGAATTAACTCAGCTGAAGCCCACTTAGTAGGAGCTACAACTACGTTTTCACATTTACCACTTTTGCACATAACTTGGAAAAGAACCATTGGCTTAGCAGTGTTTTGACCACCAGATCCAAATTTTACATTTCCATAGAATGTTTGCATATCAGTCTTCGCTAACGCATCTCTAACTTTTTTTCTATCAAAAGAGTCAGCTCTTTCAAATGCATCTTTAAATACTAATAATGCTGCAGAAGATTCTGCCGCTTGATATGGAGGTGCATAACCATAAGCTTTAGTAAAGTCTTTGTCATACTTCATACCAGTACCAAAGAATTTATCTTTATAAGTTAAAGTTTTATGCCACTGAGATGCGCATAGTGCAAACTCAGATTTATCTCCGTGTTGTTTAGCTAATTTTGAAGCATCACAATGCGTCATTGCTAACATTGGAACATCAACTTTCATCTCTGAAATTTGTCTGATCGCAGTTAGTGCACCTTTTGAGTGACCTGACACAACAAGAACATCTGGCTTCACAGCTTTAACTTTTGCTAAAGTTGCTGCCATATCGTTAAGTTCTTTTGGTAGCTTATCATCGATGATAATTTTAGATCCAGTTCTCTTAG
Organism: Candidatus Pelagibacteraceae bacterium; assembly: GCA_965655605.1. Classification (GTDB taxonomy): domain Bacteria; phylum Pseudomonadota; class Alphaproteobacteria; order Pelagibacterales; family Pelagibacteraceae; genus HIMB114. The sequence goes on from CBFHHD010000039.1 coordinate 6,315, forward strand.
CTGCTTCTAAAATACCAATTCTAACATCTTGTGAAAATGCGTCTTGTTCAAATGCTTGTGCGATTCTAACTGGTTTACCGCCATTTTTTTCAACTGCTAGATCGATAGCAACTTCCAAATATTGGTTTGCTGGTGATAGTACCGCAAATAAATATTTGTAACCTTTAGTAAATAAAGATCTTGAAGCTCCATTTGCCTCAACCATAGGAATTTGATTTTCCTCTGTAATTGGTGCAATCGCTTTGGTTAAACCTGAACTGTAAGGTCCAAGCATAAACTCAACGCCGTCTTGTTTAATAAGTCTCTCAGCTAATTGTGCAGCTCTTTTAGAGTTTGACTCATCGTCATAATAAAGAACTTTAAATTTATAGCTTTTTCCACCTACTTTTACTCCACCCATGTCATTAATTCTCTTAACAGCAAGTTCATAACCATTTTTAGTATGCTCACCGTTTGTAGAATACTTTCCAGTTAATGATACGGCAGCTCCAAGTATGATAGTATCACCATCAACTTTAGCGTTTGCAGTTCCAAAACTGAAAACTAATGCAAGAATAGAAACAAAAGAAAGTATTGATTTATATAGTTTTCTCATTTTTCTCCCCTGTTAATTAATATTAATTGATAAAGTTTTATTAACTATTTTTTAGACAAACAAGATTTAATTGAAGCAAGGTGAGTATTTAATGATGCAAAGCAAAAATTTTATACTTTAAAAGCTATAAAAATTGCGATTATTGTCAATGCTCCTGCAGAAACGTAATTTAACGTCTTCGGATTTGATTTTAATTGATCAATGATTTTTTCAGCAATTTTTGAATAAATTGCGAGTGTTAAAAAATCTAATGTGACCCAAGTTATTAGCATCACAATAAAATGGGTGATGTAATTGTCTCCAGTTAAAAAAGTTGGGAACACAGCTGCGAAAAATACAATCGCCTTTGGACTAAAAAAAGCTATAAAAAAACCATCTCTAAAAAGACGTGCATTTGATTTAATTTGTTTACCAGTTGAGATGTCTAGATTAGCTTTTGATTTATAAAAACCATAAGCAACAAATAATATGTACCCAATACCCACCCATTTAAATACGGATACAATGTTTGGAAAAATTTCAATTAATGCACTTAACCCGAATAAGACCAATAACATCTGAACTGCATTGGCCGTTACATCTCCAAAAGCTGTCCATAAACTTTTTTTAAAACCGTAATTAATAGATTGAGACATGATCAGAACTCTTGGACCTCCTGGGGTTACAAACATAACGATGATTATTTGTAAAAATAAGAGGTAGTTTTCAGGAAACATTCCAAATCTATAACTTGTAATTATGTTTATTAAAACTATAAAAATTATGCATGGCGGCTTTCACTGATAAGTTTACTACACAAGAAGGAAAACCTAGAGCCTTTGTTGAGCTAGAAAATTACAAAACACTTTGGTTTAATACGGGTACACTTTGTAATTTAACATGCAAAAATTGTTACATAGAATCCAGCCCAAAAAATGATCGACTTCAATATATTAGTTTTGATGAATTTAAGATGTTTGTAGACGAGACAATTGAAAACAAAATGGGCACAACTGAAATAGGATTTACAGGCGGTGAGCCTTTTATGAACAAAGATATTTTTAAAATGATTCAACACTCACTTGATTGTGATTTTAAAACATTAATTCTCACCAATGCCATGAAACCAATGATGAACAAGAAAGATGAACTTTTAAAAATTAATCACTCAAATTTAACTTTAAGAGTTTCCATTGATCATTTTACAAAGGAAAAACATGAAGAAATTAGAGGTCCAAATAGTTGGGCCCCAATGATAGAGGGTTTAAAATGGTTATCAGATAACAATTTAAATTATTCTTTAGCTACGAGATTAATGTGGGGTGAAGATGAAGATGTTACCAGACAAAGTTTTAAAAAATTTGTAAATGAAAACCAGCTAGATCTAGATGTTAATTCAAAAACAAAACTAGTTACCTTTGCAGAAATGGATGAAAAAGCAAAGACCCCTGAAATTACAACTGAGTGTTGGAACATATTAAATAAAAATCCATCAGAAATTATGTGCTCTTCTTCAAGAATGGTTGTTAGAAAAAAAGGAAGCGAAAAAGCAAGCGTTATAGCGTGTACATTGTTACCCTATGAAGAGGCATTTGATATGGGATCCAGTTTAAAAGAAGCATCTCAAAAAGTATATTTAAACCACCCACATTGTTCTAAATTTTGTGTTCTTGGAGGTTCAAGTTGTAGCTAATGATGGCAAATATTTTTAGATTATCTTTTGTTATTTTTTTTGCAGGTAGCGTTCTCTTAGGTTTTGTAATTGATTATGAGAAATATTTTTCTTTTGAAATGATCAAAGAACAAAAGGCAGAACTACAAAGCTTAATTGATATGAATTTTTATTCTTATTACATATTGTTTTTCTTTCTTTATATTGTTGTGACTGCTTTTGCGCTTCCGTTTGCAGCATTAAAAACAATTTTAGCAGGAGCCTTATTTGGTTTCTTTCCAGGTATAATTCTTACCTCATTTGCAAGCTCAATAGGATCAACCCTGTGTTTTTTAATGTCTAGATTTGTACTCAGGGATT
>CBFHHD010000040.1:0-8798 GCA_965655605.1 Candidatus Pelagibacteraceae bacterium
GTTTAATATTAAATGTTTGTCACCACCTTTTATAAGAGGTTTTCCAATAGGATAAAAACTTTCATATTCATTTTTAAGTTTATAAACTTTGCCTGAATTAATTAATTGTTTTGTTTTCTTTGAGAACGTGTCCCACATAAGATACTTTGTAAAATCAGGTGCTGATGCAATACCAATAAACCCTATAATATTTTTCAATTTCCATATTAATTTTGCACCTATCCAACCTCCACATGATGATCCAATAATTATAATTTTTTTTCCTTTTAATTTATAATTACAAATTTTAATTGCTTCGTTTACCCAATCATCAATACCACGTTCTTCAAATAATCCTGATGATTTACCATGTCCTGAATAATCAAATGCTAAAAAATTAATGCTATTTTTTTTACAAAAATTTCTAAAATACTTAACCTTTTTTCCAGAGATATCTGACATTAGTCCATGCAAAAAGAAAACAGCAATTTTGCTTTTAGATTTAATTTCGGTAAAATGTAAATAATCTCTTTTTGTTAAAGCAAAAATTTTTTTTTTGTTTTCCATTTAGATAAATATAGTTAATAGATCTTATTAATGAGTGCAAACATTAGATTGTTACAGATAATTCCTAGTATGGATATTGGTGGAGCCGAAACTGGCTGCCTTCATGTTGCCGACTATATTTCAAAGCAAAATGGTTTCTCTGCAATTTTAACCAGTGGTGGAAAATTGTTAGATTTAATTGATGGGCAAAAGATCAAAATAATAAAATGGCCAATTAATAAAAATTTTTTTTTAATAATTTTAAATATTTTTTATATTTGTTTTCTTATTAAAAAATTTAAAATAAACATTATTCATGCAAGAAGCAGAGCACCTGCGTGGTCAGCTTTTTTTGCTTCAAAAATTGCAGGTGTTAAGTTTGTAACAACTTTTCATGGGACCTATAATTTTAAAAATAATATTAAAAAGTTTTACAACTCAATAATGCTCAAATCTGATCATGTCATTGCTGGATCAGATTTTATTTTAAATCATATCCATTCTAAATATAATATGAAAGCTAAATCATCAGTTGTTAAAAGAGGCATTGATGCAAAATATTTCTCTAATAAAAATGTTAGTCAAGATGAGAAAGATAAACTTAAACAGTCTTTGAATATTCCAAAAGAAAAATTTATTATTCTTTTACCAGGAAGGTTGACTTACTGGAAAGGTCAAAAATTGTTTATTGAAGCGTTAAATATCCTAAACTCTGAAAACAAACTAGACCAAGCCTATTCATTAATTATTGGAGGCCACCAGGGTCGTATTGATTTTAAAAAACAGTTAGTCGAAATGATTAAGGATTATAAATTAAAAGATAAGCTAATGATTGCTCATGGCCTTAATAAAATGCCAGTAGCATATTCTATTTCTAATTTAGTATTATCGTGCTCAATTGAACCAGAAGCCTTTGGTCGTGTGAGTATAGAGTCACAAGCAATGGAAAAGCCAATTTTAGCAAGTGATATCGGCGGGTCATTAGAAACTGTTATTAATAACAAAACTGGATGGTTATTTAAAAATAATGACCCAAGAGATTTAGCTGAGAAAATTAATACAATCATGAATACGGATAAAGAAGTGCTGAATTCAATTGGTAAACAAGGTAGAAAAAATATAAAAGAGAACTTTACTAGAGAATTAATGGTATCCAGAACACTAGAAATCTATAAATCATTAGTTTAATAGTTAACAAAATATGGTTTCAATAACTTTACCAGACGGAAATAAAAAACAATATGATGGCCCTGTAACAGGAGGTCAAATTGCAAAAGATATTGCTCCATCTCTTTTCAAAAAAGCTCTAGTTGTAGAAGTTAATGGTGAATACCAAGATCTGACGGTAGATATATCCAAAGACTCAATTGTCAAAGTCATAACAATGGAAGATGATTACGCCTTAGAGTTAATAAGGCATGACAGCGCTCATTGTATGGCAATGGCCGTTCAAGAGTTGTTTCCAGGTACCCAAGTTACAATTGGTCCAGTAATTGAAAATGGATTCTTTTATGATTTTGCCAGAGAGGAACCGTTTAGCGATACAGATTTAGAAAAAATTGAAAAAAAAATGCAAGAAATAATTAATAATGATCCAAAAACAACGAGAGAAGTTTGGCCACGTGATAAAGCAATTAGCCATTTTAAAAAAATTGGTGAAAATTATAAAGCGGAAATTATTGAAAGCATTCCTGAGGGCGAAGAGCTATCTGTTTATTTTCATGGTGATTGGCATGACCTTTGTAGAGGACCTCATCTCCCTAGTTTAGGAAAAATTGGTAAAGCATTTAAATTAACGAAGGTTGCTGGAGCTTACTGGCGCGGTGACTCAAATAATAAAATGTTACAAAGAATTTATGGAACATGTTGGAAAACAAAAAAAGACTTAGAGGATTATTTACACCGAATTGAAGAGGCTGAAAAAAGAGATCATAGAAAGCTTGGGAAATCCTTAGACTTATTCCATTTTCAAGAAGAAAGTCCAGGAGCAGTATTTTGGCATCAAAAAGGTTGGAGTTTATTTCAATCTTTAGTTAGTTTCATGAGAGATAAACAAACTGAAGCAGGCTATTTAGAAGTGAATACCCCTGAGATGTTAGATAGAGCTTTATGGGAAAAGTCAGGGCATTGGGAAAAATTTCAAGAACATATGTATACAACAGATGCAGATGAAAAAACTTTTGCAATTAAACCAATGAATTGCCCTGGTCATGTTCAAGTATTTAATCAGGGTTTAAAAAGTTACAAAGACTTACCATTAAAAATTTCTGAATTTGGAAAAGTACATAGATACGAGCCCTCAGGTGCTTTACATGGCTTGATGAGAGTAAGAGCATTCACTCAAGACGATGCTCACATCTTTTGTACTGAAGAACAAATAACAGAAGAATCATTAAAAGTGACGAATTTAATTTTAAACATCTATAAAGCTTTTGGTTTTAAAAATGTTAAACTTAAGTTTTCTGATCGACCAGAAAAAAGAGTGGGCGATGATGCTATCTGGGATAAAAGTGAAAAAGCGCTGCTAGAAGCTATCAAGGCTAGTGGGTTAAAATATGAAATCAATAAAGGCGAAGGAGCATTTTATGGACCCAAGATTGAATTTGTTTTAATTGATGCAATTGGTAGAGATTGGCAATGTGGAACTTTGCAGGTTGATTTTAATTTACCTGGAAGACTAGATGCCAGTTATGTTGCTAATGACGGAAATAAAAAAATTCCAGTTATGCTTCATAGAGCAATGTTTGGATCATTGGAAAGATTCATAGGAATTTTAATTGAACACCATGCAGGCAAATTTCCTTTATGGTTAGCACCTGAGCAGGTTGCTGTTCTTCCAATTAGCAGTGAACAGAATAGTTATGCCCATGACGTAAAGTTGGCACTTGAAAAAAATGGCTTAAGGTCTATTATTGATACTAGAAATGAAAAAATTAATTATAAAATTCGAGAACATTCTGTTTCGAAAATTCCGGTTTTAATGATCTGCGGTGATAAAGAATTACAAAGCAAAACAGTGACAATTCGTAGACTAAGTGAAGAGAGACAACAAACTATTAACCTTGATGAAGCTATAAAAGATCTCTTGTCACAATCAGTTACTCCAAAAATTTAATGCTATTAAATATATTTTCTAATTAATGAGAGGTCCTAGAGTAAATCGAAAGATCCGTGCGTCTGAAGTCCAATTAATCACACAAGACGGAGATAACATTGGAGTTATACCAATTGGTGAGGCCTTAGATAGAGCAAGAGAGGTTGGGCTAGACCTTATTGAGGTTGCTCCGAATTTAAACCCACCAGTTTGTAAAATTATTGACTATGGAAAATATAAATATGAACTTCAAAAAAAAGCTAGCCAGGCAAAAAAGAAACAAAAAATCATTTCTTTAAAAGAGCTTAAAATGAGACCTAGTACTGATACACATGACTATGACTTTAAGATGAAAAACGCAAAAAAATTTATTTCAAAAGGTGACAAAGTTAAATTTACAATTCGTTTCAAAGGTCGTGAAATGGAATATATGAAAGCTGGATATGATCTCGTTGATAAAATTATAGAAGACACAAAGGAAATATCCAAGGTCGAGCAAAAAGCAAAAATGGAGGGTAGGCAAATGACCCTTATTATTCAACCAAATTAAGTAATTATTGTTATTGTCTTTACAGCCCTTTTTAGTATAACCACCCTCGTTATGGGAAAACTAAAGACAAAAAGCTCAGCAAAAAAAAGATTCAAAATCACAGCTAAAGGTAAAGTAAAATCTGCCCAGGCTGGAAAAAGACATGGCATGACAAAGAGAACAAATTCACAAATCAGAAAATTAAGAGGCACAACAACTTTATCCAAGCAAGATGCAAGGATAATTAAATCGTATATGCCAAATAGTTTAAGAGGATAATATGGCTAGAGTTAAAAGAGGAACAACAAGTAAAGCAAAACATAAAAAAGTTTTAAAGGCTGCCAAAGGATATTGGGGTAGAAGAAAAAGCACGATTAGAGTTGCTAAACAAGCTGTCGAAAAGGCTATGCAATATGCTTACAGAGATAGAAGAAGAAATAAGAGAAACTTCAGAACTCTATGGATCCAACGAATTAATGCAGGCGTAAGAGCAGAAGGTTTAACATATTCAAAATTTATTAATGGTTTGATTAAATCAAAAATTAATATTGATAGAAAAGTACTAGCAGATCTTGCTTACAACAATCCTCAGACTTTTAAATCTATTGTAAAAAAGGTACAGTCTCATTTAAATTAATTTTTAAATGTTGGATTTAGATAAACTTTCACAAGAGATAAGCTCAAAGATTACTCAGATAAATAATCGACAAGAACTCGATTCTTTCAAAACATTTTATCTTGGAAAAAAAGGGACGATCACCGAAGCTTTTAAGGGCATGGGTCAAGTGGCTCCAGACCAAAAAAAAGATTATGCTGCGAAGTTGAATAATATTAAATCTGATTTAATTGACAAAATAAATTCAACACAATCCAAATTCGATTTAAAAGAAATAGAAGAAAAATTAAAGAATGAAGTAATCGATGTAACATTACCAGCAAATGAAATTAAAAGAGGATCCATTCATCCCGTTTCACAAGTTATAGATGAATTAACAAGCATCTTTTCTGAAATTGGATTTTCTGTAGCAGAAGGTCCAGATATTGAGAATGAATTTAATAATTTTACCGCACTAAATACACCTGAACATCATCCAGCTAGAGATATGCATGATACGTTTTATCTTGATGATAAAAAACAGACTTTATTAAGAACACATACATCACCAGTTCAAATACGCACTATGTTAAATAAAAAACCACCAATTAAAATTATTGCACCGGGACGAACTTATAGATGTGATAGTGATATGACTCATACACCAATGTTTCATCAATTAGAAGGTTTGTGCATTGGGCCTGATATTAATATGGGTCACCTTAAGGGTTGCTTAGATTTCTTTTTAAAAAAATTCTTTGAAGATGATAATTTAGAAATGAGATTTAGACCAAGTCATTTCCCATTTACTGAACCAAGCGTTGAAGTGGACATAAGTTATAAATTAGAAAATAACAAAATTGTTGTTGGAAAAGGCGATAAATGGTTGGAGGTTCTTGGATGCGGAATGGTTCATCCAAATGTTTTGAAGAATGTTAATATTGATAGTGAAAAATACCAAGGTTACGCATTTGGTTTGGGCATTGATCGTTTGGCAATGTTGAAGTATGGAATTACTGATCTCAGATCTTTCTTTGAAGGAGATATAAGATGGTCAGAGCATTATGGTTTCGATGCAAATGATGTTCCCACTAATTATAGGGGCTTAAGTAAATGAAACTAACTTTATCTTGGTTAAAAAAACATTTAAAAACTCAGTCATCAATAGATGAAGTAACCCAAGGTTTGACCGATATAGGTTTAGAAGTTGAAGAGATAATAAAGGCCGACGACAATTTAAGCCTTTTTAAAGTTGCAAAAATTCTTAAAGCAGAAAAGCATCCTGATGCAGATAAACTGAAAGTTTGTGATGTTGATTTAGGCGATAAAATTGTAAAAGTAGTTTGTGGTGCCAGTAATGCTAGGGAGGGTTTAAAGACTGTTTACGCCCCTCCAGGTGCAATTATACCTAAAAACCAAATGAAACTGGTCATTGCTAAAATAAGAGGTGTTGAGTCAAGTGGGATGCTTTGTTCCGAAAGTGAACTTGGAATTTCAGATAATAGCGAGGGTATAACAGAGTTAGAAGACCAAAAAATTGGTGATAATTTTTTTGAGACAAATAGTGAAGAAACAATCGATATCTCTATTACACCTAACAGATCAGACTGCCTTGGTATTAGGGGGATTGCCAGAGATTTAAGTGCGCTGGGTCTGGGTGACTTAATAAATGATAGTCAAATAAAATTAAAAAGCGAAATAAAAAAAGTAATTGATGTAGAGATAAAAAAAGACTCTGGATGCTCTGCATTTGGGTCGTTGTATATTGAGGGTTTAAAAAACTGTGAGAGTCCTGATTGGCTTAAGAGGGATTTGTTATCCTTGGGCCTAAAGCCAATTTCAGCAATCGTTGATGTTACAAATTATGTAATGTTCGACCTTAATCGACCAATGCATGCTTATGATACTGACAAGGTAGATGGAAAGATTTTAATAAGAGGTTCAAAAAAAGGAGAATCGTTTGAAGCGTTGGATGATAAAACATACAATTTAGGAGATGGCTCATGTGTAATTACTGATAACAAAAACATCTTAGGATTAGGTGGGGTAATTGGTGGCAAATCAAGTTCAATAACTTTAGATACCAAAAATATTTTACTAGAAGCGGCAGCTTTTGATCCAGTTTCTATTGCCAAAACATCTAAACAGCAAAACATTATTACAGATGCAAAATACCGCTTCGAAAGAGGTGTAGATTTAAATTCTATAAATAAAGGATTAGTTTTAGCAGCAAAATTAATTCAAGATATTTGTGGCGGCAAAGTATCTGAAGTAAGCATTGTGGGTGACGGCAAAAATAAAATAAATAAGATCAATTTTAATGTCGATAAGTTTGAAAAATTAATTGGATTTTCTGTAAGTGCTAAAGAGTCTCATGAAATTTTAAAAAAATTAGGATTTATATGCGAAGTAAAGGGTAACCAAATTGATCTTGAAATACCTTCATGGAGACCAGATATTCATCAAGAAGCAGATATTATTGAGGAGATATTAAGAATAAAAGGTTTAGATAAAATTAAATCTATCAGACCTAATCTTGAAAATGAAAAAACACTTACTTTTCATCAAAAAATATTTCATTTAGTACAGAGATCTTTTGCAAGTCGTGGTTTTCACGAAACAATAAGCTGGTCATTCACTGACGGTAAAATAAACAAATTGTTTTCTGATAAGAGCAAAAAAATTACAAATCCTATTTCATCAGATTTAGACACATTAAGGAGTGCAAATTTTTCTAATATGCTCATTCAAGCTAAAAATAATTTAGACAGATCAATCAATAACTTTTCTATATTTGAGGTGGGACCAGTATTTTCACAAGACCTAACACAGCAAACTGTTGCATCAGGCCTTATGGTGGGTAATAAAATAAGTTCTAGCTGGATTAATCCAGATAAACCCTTTGATGTTTTTGACGCTAAAGAAAATTTGTTTTTTATTTTAAGAGATCTTGGAGTTGTAATAGATAAACTTGTGATTGAGAAAAGTGATAAAAAATATTTTCATCCAGGACAATCAGGTGAGGTATTTATAGGTAATAAAAAGGGCCCAAAGATTGGTAATTTTGGAACACTACACCCTTTAATTTTACAAAAGATGGATATTAAAAAAACCACAATAATAGGTTTGGAAATATACTTAGACAATTTTATTGAGCCTAAAAAACCATTAAGGATATCTAAAAAACAGTTCCAAAAATCAAACTTACAAAAAGTCGAAAGGGACTTTGCCTTTATATTTGATAAAAATATTAAAGCGCAAGATTTAATAAATTCGATATCTAAAACTAATGAAATAATTGAAAAAGTTGGAGTTTTTGATGTTTACGAAGGTGAAAAAATTGATGAAAACAAAAAATCAATTGCTATCAAGGTCACTTTAAACCCAGTGGAAAAAACTCTTACAGACAAAGAAATTGAAGAGCTTTCTCAAGAAATTATCTCTACCGCTAAAAGTTTAGGCGGCTATTTAAGATCTTAATGACAGATATAAATCTAATTAGAAACTTTTCTATAGTTGCGCATATTGATCATGGAAAATCTACACTTGCAGATAGATTGATCCAGACTTGTGGTGGCTTAACAGGACGAGAAATGAAAGAGCAAGTTCTTGACTCAATGGATATTGAGCGAGAAAGAGGCATTACAATTAAAGCGCAAACTGTAAGACTTGTATATAAGCATCAAAATGGAAAAGAGTATATTTTTAATATTATTGACACTCCAGGACATGTTGATTTTAGTTATGAGGTCAGCAGATCGTTAGCCGCTTGCGAAGGTTCGTTGCTTGTAGTGGATAGTACTCAGGGAGTAGAAGCACAAACTCTTGCAAATGTTTACCAAGCCCTAGATAACAATCATGAAATTATTACTGTTTTAAATAAATCTGATCTCCCTGCCTCTGAACCAGAAAGGGTAAAATCACAAATTGAAGAAGTGATCGGTGTAGATACTGATAATGCAATCCTAGCATCAGGCAAAACTGGAGCAGGGGTAGATGAAATTCTAAATTCAATTGTACAAAATTTACCAGCACCATCTGGGAATAAAGATGAA
>CBFHHD010000041.1:0-8694 GCA_965655605.1 Candidatus Pelagibacteraceae bacterium
CAATACCTGGCTTATCAAAGAGGAACTGTTGATGCTGGTATGACTGGTGTTTCAGGAGTAAAATCTAGAAAACTTTATCAAGTGATGGATACTCTTACAGTTACTAATCATGGTGATATCGAGTTCGTAGTTGTTGTTAATCAAAAGTGGTACAACAAATTAAATGCTAAACAAAAGAGTGCGATACAATCTGCATCTAAGATTGCTGAAAAAGCAGTAAGAGATGATATGGCCAATATTGAAGCTACAGCTTACAAAATTGCCAAAGATAATGGCATGAACATTGTTAAGCTTTCAAGCTCTGAGTTAAGTGCACTTAGAAAAGCTTCTTCTTCAGTGATTGACGATTATATCGGAAGAACTGGTGGAGCAAATGGCGTTGGAGCTAAACTCGTAAAAGCAGCAAAAAAACTTTAACTTAATTAAATATGCCCACCCTCATCAAGAGGGTGGGTAGTTTTATGAATCTAAATACAGTAATAAAATATTCAGGATACACAGCTGCAGGGTTGTATGTTCTAATTGGCTTCATAGTATCTTTCGAAGTGATCTCGAGATACATCTTTAATGCCCCTACTATTTGGGTTAATGAAATTTCGAGGTTATTGCAAATCTGGGCCACTTATCTTGCTCTTACGTATACATTTCATAAAAAAGAATTTATTAGAATTACAGTATTTTATGACAAAGCCAGTGATAAGGTAAAAAAAATCTTAGATTTCGTTTCTTTTATTTTTATCTTCTACTTCACATCATTTGTTGTCTATTATGGATGGTTAATTGCTTACGATTCTTTCAACGTTAGTCGTACAAGCTCAACAATTTTAGATTTGCCATCTGTTATTACAGAAATTGCAATACCTTTGTGTTTTGGTTTTTTACTTTTAAGAGTTGTTTTAGAAATATTAAAATTTATCAGGGATTTCTTTAAATCATGACAGTTGTTTTAATTCTTTTTTTTCTATTCTTCATTCTTTTTCTAGGTGTTCCTATAGCATTTGCACTTGGTTCTCTTGGTTTATCACTAATGGTTCTTGGAGATATTTCGCCAATGATGCTACCCCAAACCTTTTATAGTGTTGGTGATAACTTTATTCTTTTAGCGGTTCCAATGTTTTTAATGATGTCTAATATTTTATTAAAAGCTGGTGTAGGTGAGGATTTATTTAATTTTGCTCAAAGTTGGGTTGGTAATTTTCCTGGTGGGTTAGCAATAGCCACTATTGTATCATGTAGTATTTTTGCTGCCATTTCAGGTTCATCAGTGGCAACCGCAGCAACCATCTCAACAGTTGCTTTTCCTGCAATGATTAAGAGAGGTTACCATAGAAACTTTACACTAGGTATTTTAGCAGCAGGTGGTACTTTGGGAATTCTTATCCCACCATCAATACCCATGATTGTTTATGCATTTGTCGTTGAAGAATCTGTTTTGACAATGTTTCTTGCGGGTATTGGGCCAGGGTTATTGCTTGCACTGTTTTTTATAATTTTTTCAGTTTTTTATGTAAAAGTTTTTAATAGAGAAGTTCAAAACGTATCAACTACTAGGAAAGAAAAAATAGAAAGTACTAAAAAAGGCCTACCGATACTAATGATGGCTTTTATAATGCTCGGTGGAATTTATGCAGGTATTTATACACCCACAGAAGCAGGTGGTATTGGTTTTTTAATTTCATTTATTTATGTTGTTGTAAAAAAACGAATTACTTTTCAAGGTTTTATTGACTCAGGTATTGAGACAATGAAAACTACAGTGACAATATTTATTATCATTGCCGGTGCGAAGATTTTTGGAAAAGCGATATCTCTTTATAGAATACCCCAAGATATTTCTGCATTAATTGTTAATAATATAAATGAACAAGGAGTGTTTATTTTAGTTGTTTGTATCACCCTTCTAATTCTTGGATTTATTATGGAAACGCTTTCATTAATTTTAATAATGATGCCAATTTTTTCAATTTCAATTGCAGCTATGAATATCGATATTATATGGTTTGGAATTATCTTTACTTTAATGATCGAGTGCGCTCTAATTACTCCTCCGGTTGGATTAAATATTTATGTTTTACAAGCGATCGGAAACGCAAAAATGGGTGAAATTGGAAAAGGGGTCGCTCCATTTGTAGCAATTATGCTTTTCACGGTTTTGGTGATTTACTTTTTCCCAGATATAGCCTTATATATACCCTTTAAGCTATGAAATTATTTAATCAGTTAAATTCTAAAACAAGATCACAGCAATTAAAGAAGTTATTAGATGAAGAAAGAATGGTAGCCATGCCGGGTTGCTTTGATGCTTTGTCTGCAAAACTAATTGAAAAAGCTGGAATCAAAGCAGGGTTTATGTCAGGTTTTTGTGTATCTTCAACTAGGCTAGGAATGCCAGATACTGGACTGATATCGTATACTGAAATGCAAGATCAGGTAAGAAACATTTGTAATATTACTTCAATCCCGATTTTATTTGATGGTGACACTGGATGGGGAAATGCAGGAAATATTTTTAGAACAGTAAGAGGCTATGCCGACGGTGGAGCAGCTGCGGTCATGATAGAAGATCAGAAATGGCCAAAGAAATGTGGTCACACCAAAGGTAAAGATGTTGTTGATCTTGACGAGGCTAAAGCTCGAATAAAAGCTGCCGCTGATGCTAGTAAGTTGAATGGAGACAAAGATATTTTAATTATGGCAAGAACAGACGCAATTGCAACTAGAGGATTATCTGATGCAATTGATAGAATGAATACTTTTAAAGAGCTTGGAGCAGATTTATTATTTGTTGAAGCCATTAAAACGAAAGAAGATATGAAAACTGTCATTAAAGAGGTGCCAGGATATCACATGGTCAACTTGATTGAAGATGGTGAAACTCCATTACTTGAAATGAATGAACTTGAAGATATTGGTTTTAAGATTGCAGTACTACCTTTAACCTTAATGAGTGCCGCAGTTAAGACAATGCAAGAAAGCTTAAAAAATATTAAAGACAGAAAATACAATACCAATGTATCAAAATTCGAAGATTTAAGAGATGTAGTTGGTTTTAACGATTATTACAAAATTGAAGATCAATATAAATAGTTTACTTGATTTCTTTTGGAAGCAAACTATTTGGAATATTTTGATAACAGACAGGTCTTAAAAATCTAAAAATTGCCTTTGATCCAACCGATGTTGTTCTTGTATCAGAGGTTGCTGGAAAAGGACCACCATGAACCATGGCGTGACAAACTTCTACGCCTGTTGGGAATTGATTATAGATAATTCTTCCAGCTTTATCTTCCACAATACTTAAAAATTCTTTAGAAACTTCACCTTCTTTGTTTGAATAAAAAGAAATTGTTAATTGACCCTCTAAATTACTAGCAATTTTTTCAATGTCATCGTTGTTTTCACATTTGATTATTAATGAAGCTGATCCAAAAATTTCATCGGAGAGTTCTTTGTCTTTCATAAAATCATCTGCTGAAGTTTCAAAAAGAGCGGGAACACATTGATTTGAATGATCGTTCTTTTGTCCTTCACCAATAAAATTAACATTATCTTTCTTCTTAAATTTTCCTATTCCATCATCATATGTTTTGGCAATATTTTCACTTAACATCGTTTGGCTATTTTGTGATTTTATTTTTTCTGAAAGTTTAGATTTAAACTCATCATATCCTTTTGAATTCTTAGTTATAATAAGACCAGGATTTGTACAAAATTGACCTGCACCCATTTGTAAAGACCCTAAGAAACCATCTATAAATTGGTCTGGGTTTTCTAAAATAGATTCAAAAACAAATACCGGATTGATGCTGCTCATTTCAGCATAAACTGGGATTGGTTCATCTCTATTTTGTGCAGACTTTACTATTTGAAGACCGCCATTTCGAGAGCCTGTAAATCCTACGGCTTTGATATATTTATTTTTAACTAGACCTTGCCCAATAATATTACCTGATCCGAACAAAAGAGAAAAAGTACCTTCTGGTAAATTATTTTTTTTAACAGCGTTTTGAATGCATTTACCAATAATCTCTGAAGTTCTAGGGTGTGAGCTGTGAGCCTTTACTATAACAGGGCACCCAGCTGCTAATGCAGAAGCAGTATCACCACCTGCTACAGAAAACGCTAAAGGGAAATTACTAGCTCCAAAAACTGCAACAGGACCAATAGCGATATTCCTTAATCTGAGATCCGGTCTTGGTAATGGCTGCCTGTCTGGCATTGCTTCATCTATCGTTGCATCTGTATGTTTGGAATTTTTAACAAATTCAGCAAACATCTTAATTTGATTAATTGTTCTACCAGTTTCTCCAGTTATTCTTGCTTCCGGTAGACCTGTTTCTTCAGGAGTAATTTTCAACAATGTTTCTTTTACATTCTCTATTTCTTCAGCAATAGTTTCTAAAAATTTAGACCTTTGTTCAAAGCTTGTATTTTTATAGATTTGAAATGCTTTATTAGCTAATTCGCAAGCTTGTTGGAGTTGTTCACTACTTGCTCCTTTGTAAGATGGAGAAAGCACATCATTTGTAGATGGATTTTTTGCAGAAACCTCTTTCTCTAAGCCGGCCACCTCATTTGATCCAATAATTAAATTTCCGTTTAAATTCATAAATAATTATTGTAGGTTCTAAACAAATTATGAAAATAATTCAATTTATAAAAAATAATAAATGCAATGTTGGGCTAGTTGAGAATAATGAAGTTACCATTCTAGATGGTTACAAGATTTCTTATGATCTATTCACAGAATCAATAAATTCTGGCAAACCTATAGAAAGTTTAATCGAAGATAAAAAATCTTCTGAAAAACTCAAATTCGATGAAATTTATAATTCAAACCAATTATTGCCACCAATTACTCACCCAGATCCTGCGCATTTTTACGTGACAGGTACAGGCCTAACGCACTTAGGAAGCGCAGATTCAAGAAACAAGATGCATGCAACAAAAGAAGAAGAAATGACAGACTCTATGAAGATGTTTAAAATTGGTCTGGATGGGGGTAAGCCAAAGCCAGGTGAAATGGGAGCTCAGCCAGAGTGGTTTTATAAAGGAAATGGTGAAAATGTTTCAGGTCCTACTGAAAGCATTTATATTCCAGACTTTTCTTTAGATGGTTCAGAAGAACCCGAGGTTGTTGGTATTTATATGATCAACGAAAAAGAGGAAGTCATTAGAGTTGGATATTCAATAGGTAATGAGTTTTCAGATCACGTAATGGAAAAACAAAACTATCTTTATTTAGCTCATTCAAAATTGCGCCAATGTTCTTTTGGTCCAGAGATAAATTTAGGAAATATTCCTAAAGAAGTTAAAGGAGTATCAAAAGTTATTAGGG
This sequence comes from Candidatus Pelagibacteraceae bacterium, assembly GCA_965655605.1. Taxonomy (GTDB): domain Bacteria; phylum Pseudomonadota; class Alphaproteobacteria; order Pelagibacterales; family Pelagibacteraceae; genus HIMB114. The sequence goes on from CBFHHD010000041.1 coordinate 5,339, forward strand.
ATAATAATGTAATTTGGGAAAAGGAATTTTTGAGTGGTGAAAATAATATGTCACATTCTATAGAAAATCTTGAAAAGCATCATTTTAAATATGATATTTTTAGAAAACCAGGAGATTTGCATATTCACTATTTTGGAACTGCTACATTAAGTTTTTCTGATGGTGTGAAAACTCAAGAAAACGATATTTTCGAAATTACATCAAACGTTAACACTATGCCTTTGAGAAATTCATTAAAAATACAGAAGCCTCAAAATTTAAAAATAAAAAATTTAATTAATATCAATTAGTCTTTTAAATATTTGCATTGCACAAAATTCCTAAACAATGTGACAAATTTTTGTCTTGAAATTAAAGATAAAAATTAGTTATCTCCTCTAAACTAATAAAGGGGAAAAAATGAAAAAATCAAGAATACTTCAAGCATTTCTAGCTTTAGTATTAATTTTTGACGTACCATTTTTAGATATCAATTTAAACAAAGCTAAAGCTGGATCGCATAGCAAGAAAGCTATTCAATCGATCACACACGCTGGCTTTGGTGGTGGTACTGACGTAACAACTAGAATGATGCTTTTAAGAACAAGAAGAGTTCTTAAACAAGACATGCAACTAGTGAACAAAAAAGGTGGAGGAGGAGCTGCATCTATGGATTACTTAATGTCTCAACCGGCAGATGGTAACTCAATTTTGACTTGGACTACAGGTCACGCAGTTTCAATGGCACTTGGTAAAACTAAAGTTAAACTAAGCGATATGGTTCCTTTAGCAAGAGGAACTGATGATCCACAATTATTTGTTGTGAATTGTAAGAGCAGCTTCAAGGATGCAAAGAAATTTGTAAGCCAACAGAAGAAAAAATCTTTCGCTTATGGAACAACACATACAGGTGGTATCGATGACGTGAGTGCAATAGCATTTACTAAAAAGGGTAAACTTAAAGATCCTAAAATTGTTGCATACAAAGGTGTTGGACCAATTAAAACAAACTTAATCAAAGGCGATATTGATGTAGGTGTTTTAAATTTAGGTGAAGCATTAACAGAAATTAACGAAGGTAAACTTTGTGTTTCAGTTGTTCTAGCAAATAGCAGAATGGCTAAACTTAAAGATGTACCAACTGCAAAAGAGCTTGGAATTCCAGTAGCTCTTTCAACTGTTAGAGGTTTCGTTACAAAAAAAGGAACTCCAGCAGATCAAGTAAAAAGACTTGAAGCAGGAATGTTAAAAGGTATGAGCCACAACTATTACAAAAATTTCTTAACTGAAATTGGACTTGATCAAACAAGTGTAGTTGGTGCTGATGAGTGGGGTAAGCAAATGGAAGATATGCTTAAAGAAATGACCGCTCAATTAAAAGCATTAGGTTATTTAAAATAAAACTTATTACTAATGAGTAGTAGTTTTATTAAAAAAAAGGGCGGAAATTTATCCGCCCTTTTTAATTCTGAACTAATTTTGTTATTTACAATCTTCGCTATCTCAATATTTTTATTTATTACAACTTTTTATTTTGATGAAGTTCCTCCAATTTTAGTAAGAGGTATACAGCCGGCTACATTTCCAAAAATTTTATTAGGCCTAATATTTTCATTAAATGCACTGTTAGTTTATTTCTACTTTAAAAGACCCAAAAAAGACCATGAAAGACTGAGCAATATTTTTTACAAAACGATAGCAATATTTTTTATTTTTCCAATCATAGCACTTAAAATTGATTTAATTTTAGCCCTTATGCTGAGCTCCATTGCAATTGCCTATTTTTGGGGTGAGAAAAATTTGCTTTTAATTTTAACCTTGTCAATTTTATTTCCTATCCTTGTATTCTTGTTATTTGAGGGAGTTTTGGGATTAAGGTTTCCGCCAGGCATTTTAACTAACATTTATTATAATTGGTAATGCTTGAAAATTTAGCTTACATGGCTGCCCCAGTATTGAATGGTAAATTATTTATCATCTTATTCCTGGGCACATTCTTTGGTTTGATATTAGGCGTTTTGCCAGGTCTTGGACCCACAACAGGCGGTGCATTAATACTACCATTCACAATTACCCTTGATCCATTGTCAGCAATTGTTTTGCTAACAGCAATTTATTGTGCTGGAACTTATGGAGGCGCAATCACCGCAATATTAATTAACACTCCTGGAACGCCTGCAGCAGCAGCAACATGTTTAGATGGTTATCCGCTTGCTCAGCGAGGAGAAGCTGGACGAGCTCTTGGGATGGCAACATTTGGAAGTGCGTTTGGAGGATTATTTAGTGTGATCGTTTTAGTTTTCTTCGCCCCAATATTAGCAAATATTGCTTATGAGTTTGGTCAACCAGAATACTTTGCATTAGCAATTTTTGGTTTAACTATGCTTGCATCCATTGGAGAGGGAAGTCCGACAAAAAATTTAATTGCAGGTGCATTTGGAATCTTACTGTCTACTGTTGGAAAAGATATTATGGCCTCTATCGATCGTTTTACATTTGGAGTGAATGAATTAACTGAGGGCATTGGTTTCATACCCGTAGTTGTTGGTATGTTTGCTATGAGTGAATTATTAGTTCAATCTAATCTAACAAACCAAATATTTGAAAGGATTGCGATTAAAGCAGTAAAGCTGCCATCAAAAGAAGATTTTAAATACTGTTTTAAAACTATTCTAAGGTCATCAGGTATAGGCTCTTTTATTGGTGTATTGCCAGCAGAGGGTGGAACGGTTGCTTCTTTAATCGGTTATTCGGAAGCGAGGAGATGGTCAAAAAAACCAGATGAATTTGGTAAAGGTGCAATAGATGGAATAGCCGGTGCCGAGACTGCGAATAATGCTGCTACGGGAGGAGCTATGGTTCCAACACTAGCTCTTGGAATTCCAGGCAGTGCAACGACGGCAGTGATTTTAACAGGTTTGATTATACATGGATTAAGACCTGGGCCTGATTTATTTAAAGAGCAACCAGAGTTCTTATATGGAATTTTTGGAGCAATGTTCTTTGCAAATATTTTATTTTTTATTTTTGGCTTTTTTGGTGCAAAGATTTTTGCAAGGGTAACACTTATACCAAATAGACTTCTTTGGCCGATGATTCTTACATTGTCTGTTTGTGGAACATATTCATTGAACCAATCTTTTACTGATGTTTTTCTCATGCTAGGTTTCGGTGTAATTGGTTTTGTAATGCGTAAGTTTGGATTCTCAGTTGTACCTGTGATTATTGGTTTAATTCTCGGACAGCTCGTTGAGCTTACATTAAGGCAATCGTTAGTGATTTTTGATGGAGATTGGACAATGTTTTTCACAAGACCAATTGTGGTGACATTTTTTATACTTTCAATTATTGCTTTAATTTTTCCAAATATTAAAAAG
>CBFHHD010000042.1:0-8694 GCA_965655605.1 Candidatus Pelagibacteraceae bacterium
AACTGAAAATGGTGGTGCCCCCTTTTTATCCTTGGGAACTATAATTTGATTTTTTTTTGCATATTTAATAAGTGCAGTTCTTGAGTTTAAATTCCAATCGCGCCAAGGTGCAATTACTTCAATATTGGGTCCAAAATAATAATATCCAAGCTCAAACCTTACTTGATCATTACCTTTTCCAGTTGCACCATGTGAAACCGCTTGTGCACCATATTTTTTTGCTATTTCAATTTGTCGTCTTGCAATAAGTGGTCGTGCAATTGAAGTTCCCAACAAATATACACCTTCATAAATAGCATTACCCCTAATCATTGGAAAGACATAATCTTTAACGAACTTTTCCTTTAGATCTTCAATTATAATTTTTTTAACGCCAAGTTTTTTTGCGTTCGTATAAATCGCCTTTCGATCAATCTCTTGACCAAGATCAGAAGTATAACAAATAACTTCCGCATCATAAGTATCTTGTAACCATTTTAAAATAACAGACGTATCTAATCCACCAGAGTAGGCTAAAACAATTTTTTTTGCCTTTTTCATTTTCTGCAATTTTTCTTCGCAGCATTATATGCTGCAGTAAATCCCATTAGTGAATAAGTGTCTTTAGTTTTATTTCCTCTTGCTGATGTCCCAGTAACGATTGCTCTATTAGCTTTTTTCATAGCGCGTATCATTTTTAATTCACTATCCAAAGTTGTCATCCAAGCAAACTTTCCTTTCGTTTCAAATTTGAATAATGCATTTCCCACGCTTGTATTCACATTGCTTTTTTTTCTGAATGGGTAGCCGTTTGTAATACTAATTTCATTTGATATTCCATCATTAGGTCTAAATGTAACAAAAATTCTGCTCTCAGCTCTGTTTAAACTGGCTGGTGACATTCTTGTGGGCATTGAAACAGCAAAACAAACTTTTCCATTTTTATCCTCAACGTACTGACTTTCCCACATTTTATATTTTTTTTCGATTTTAATTATTGAATGTGAAGCAGTTGAAACAAAAGAAGATAAAATGATTAATACAAAAATTTTTTTTATGGACATGGATTTGAATAAATTTCCTGTACTTTATTTATATCTTGAATCACTTCATCATCAAGATTGATTTCATGACTTTCAAGATTCTTTTTTAGTTGCTCATTTTTTGTAGCACCAATGATTGTTGATGTTACAAATGGTTGAACTTCACAAAATTTAATGGCCATTTGACATACATCTAAATTAAATTTTTTTGCAATTTTAACATATTCTTTAATTGCAGGTTCTGAGTTTGGTGTTCTGTATCTAGGATATCTTTCACCAAATAGCTTTAGTCTTGAGCCTTCTGGTAATTCTCCATCTAAGTATTTTCCACTTAGGGTACCGCTGGCAAGGGGTGAGTATGCTAATAATCCTGCATTTTCTCTAATTGAAATTTCAGAGAGTCCAACTTCATAACTTCTATTCAACAGGTTGTAGGGATTTTGAATTGATACAATTTTTTCTAAATTTTCAGTTTCTGATATTTTAATAAACTCGAAAGTTCCCCAGGCTGTTTCATTGGAGAGACCTATTGATCTTATTTTGCCTGCCTTAACAAAGTCATCGAGACAGCTTAATGTTTCTAGGATGGGAGTGACATCTTCATGTTCTTTATGTTGATACTCTAATCCAGAAAAGACATTTAACGGCCTATCTGGCCAATGAAGTTGATAAAGATCTATATAATCTGTGTCCAAGTTTTTAAGCGATCTGTTTAATGCAAATTCTATTTGTTTTTTATTTAGCCTAGTCTGCTCATTGTTTTCCCTAAACCAATCCATATTTGATCTACCAACAATCTTGTCAGCTATGACAACCTTGTCCCTATTATTTTTTGATTTAAGCCATTTTGAGATTATCCGACTAGTTTCACCTTGGGTTTCTGCACTTGGTGGTACCGGATATAGTTCAGCAGTATCAAAAAGATTAACTCCATAATCAAATGCCATATCCATTTGTTCAAAAGCTTCTTGTTCGTTATTTTGTTCCCCCCAGGTCATTGTACCTAAGGAAATAGTGCTTACTTCTATATTTGTATGCCCAAGTTTTTTATAATTCATGTAAAAATGTTTACCTCAACATCGAACAATTATAAACACAAAATCTAATGTCAGAGCAAATAGCAATTTTAATTCAAATTATATTAATCGATCTAGTCCTTGCGGCAGACAATGCGATTATTATTGGTATGTTAGCGTCTAAATTTGATACTAAAATAAGAAAGAAAATTTTCTTTTGGGGAATTTCGGCAGCTGTCGTATTGAGAATAATTTTTACACTTCTCACCGCTTACCTATTGCAAATCCAAGGTATAAAATTATTAGGTGGCTTAGTGTTATTATGGGTCGTTTATAAATTATATAAAGATGTCATTAAGAAAGAAGAAAAAAAAGAAATTAATGTAAAGTCTTCCAATAAATCTTTGCTAGGAGCGATTGGAACAATTGCACTTGCGGATGTCAGTTTAAGCTTAGATAATGTTTTAGGTGTCGCGGGCGCTGCTAAGGATCATTATGAACTTTTAGTTTTTGGGTTAGTTTTGTCTATTATCTTGATGGCCACAATGGCAAATGCAGTATCTAAGTTAATAACGAAACATGCGTGGGTTGCTTGGTTAGGATTGCTTGCAATACTTTATGTGTCCATTGATTTAATTTATACCGACCTAAAACTGTTGATTTAAAAGCCTTTTTAGACACTTGAAATTGTAATTAAAAGTTATCATATATCTGATATAATGTTGAATAAATTAATAAATTTGAGGAGAGTATGAGCTTAAAAGATAGAATATCAAGAGTACAGGAAACATCTGCAATTGCTGATGAAAGTGTCCATGAAGGTTTAAGAAATTATATGCTTAAAGTTTATAACTTTATGGCATCTGGAATTTTATTAACGGGATTTATTTCTTTAGGCTTCTTTAAGTTTGCCGTAGTGACAAATGATGCTGGAACTATAATTGGATTAACATCTTTCGGCGATTTAATTTTTAGATCAGCGTTCATGTGGGTCGTTGCTTTAGCGCCTCTAGGAATAGTTTTTTATATGAGCATGGGAATTAAAAATATGAGCGCTCAAAAGGCGCAAACAGTTTTTTGGATTTTCGCTGCTTTAATGGGTGCATCTTTGTCATCTATTTTTGTTGCCTATACTATGCCCAGTGTAGCTAGAGTATTTTTTATCACGGCAGGAACTTTTGGTGCCATGAGTTTGTATGGTTACACAACAAAGAGAGATCTGACTAAATGGGGATCTTTTTTAATGATGGGCTTAATTGGGATTATAATTGCCTCAATAGTAAATATTTTTCTTAAATCTAGTGCCATGCACTTTGTAATTTCAATCATTGGAGTTCTAGTATTTGTTGGCCTTACTGCTTACGATACTCAAAAAATTAAAAATATGTATTTTGAAAGTGACTCAACTGAAGTTGCTTTAAAAAAGGCAGTGATGGGTGCTTTAACATTATACCTAGACTTTATTAATCTATTTATAATGTTGTTAAGACTTTTCGGCCAAAGAAGATAATTGATTTTTAAAAAACCTCAGTAGTTTTTTTAATTACTGAGGTTTTTTATTGGAACATCTTTTGGAACAGTAAATTACATTATCCCAGTTATTTCTCCATTTTTTTCTCCAAACAAAATCTTTCTTGCAAGAAGAACAAACTTTTTTTGGTAAAAATTCTTTCTTAATCACTTAATTAATCGAAGATTTCTTTTACTTAAAACCGAAATAATTTTTTTAAGTTCACTCGAGTATTTAATTACTTTGCCAGTTTGATCTTTTAAAAGATATTTTTGACCCACTTTACTTTTTAAATTTTTAATTATTTGAAAAAGAGGTTTTTCCGTAGCTTTTCGGTATATGTCGAAACCAACAATATTTTTATTTATAAAAATAGCATAATCTTTCCATTCACCTTGAGAGACCATGCTGCCATAAATATTTAAAATTTCAGCAAGTTCTTTTCTGTTAAAAAATAATTCTTCATTAAAATTTTTATTCTTTATTACTTTAAACATCTTTCTTAAATTTATTAATTATACTTATCTGAAAAATAGTAAAAATTACTGTAATGGGCATGATTCCAAAAACTTTAAATTTAACCCAGAAATCTTCAGTTTGAGTTCTCCAAATTAATTCATTTAGTATTGCAAGAAAAATAAAAAAAACAGTCCAGCGATTATTTAAAATATCCCACCCTTTTTCCTCAAGTTTTATTGAGCTCTCGAGGAGTGATTTTAAAAAGTTTTTTTTCATAAAATATTTTCCAAAAAAAAGTACGGCAGCAAATAAAATATTTACTATCGTTGGTTTCATATAAAAAAAAGTTTTATCATTAAAGTATAATGTCATTCCACCAAAGAAGGCTACAATTATAGCGCTCACTATAGGTACTGTTGGGATTTTTTTTTCAAAAATATATAAAACGATTGTTGATATTACCGTTGCAATAATAAGAGGAAGTATAGCCTCATTCATTCCATATTTTTTATAAAAAATAAAAAATATTATAAGGGGACCAAAATCTGTTATAAATTTAATTAAAGATTTATTCATGATTAAAAAATTTATTATATTATATCTTATATTTTTTCAGAGTTCTCCATCTTATTCAAGTGAATTTAAATATAAGGTTTATGGTCTAAAAATAAATTTCATGGAGGTTAAAATTAATATAAAAAAAAATAAAATTTATAGTTTGATTAATAGTAAAGGTTTAATTGGATATTTTGTGAATTTTGAGAATATTATTCAAACTTCTTTTGATGATAATTTAACCCACTATTATTTTAATTTAAAAAAGAAAAATAAAGAAAAAATTTATGAATTTAAAAAAACAAATCAACAAATTGAGTCAAAAAAACTAAAATTAGATAAGGGAAAAGGATATCAAATAATAAAAAAAGAAGATCTAGTGGATGCAGTTGATCCCTTGTCGGCAGCAAGAGATCTTCTATTTTCTAATAACAAAACTTTAAAATGTAGTAATAAAAGAAAAGTTTATGACGGAGATGATATTTATCAGATTAAATTAGTGCCATTAGAATTTAATCAAAGTATACTAAAAAAATTAAACCAAAAATATAAAATTATAAAAGCTTGCAAACTCGAGTATTTAGCTATTGCCGGGCACAAAATTAAAAGAGAAGAAAAACTAAATTCTTACTTTGTAAACGTGTATTTTTCTGAACAAGGTAAATTGGCGGTACCCGTTTATTTTGAAAGCAAATCTAATCTTATTGATATAAAGATGTATTTATCAACAGATTTAACCTCTTGATTTATCAATTTAGATAATTAACTATATTACAATTAATGACTAATCAAAATCCCATTAAAGCAAAATTTTCTATTGGTGAAGTTGTAAGACATAGACTTTTTGAATTTAGAGGCATCATTTATGATGTGGATTTTGAATTTAATAATTCAGAAGAATGGTACCAATCAATTCCTAAAGATGTAAGACCACGTAAAGATCAGCCTTTTTATCATATCTTAGCTGAGAATGATGAAATCACATATGAAGCTTATGTGTCTGAGCAAAATCTAGTTTTAGATGATAGACATGAGCCAGTTGGCCACCCTTTAGTGAATGAGATTTTTAATGGCCAAAATAAAGATGGGCTATATTTAAGATCTACCAACTAGATTTCCGCCTCAAATTTAACAAATTCTACACAGTAAAGAGACAAATTTTTAAATTAAAACTTATTTATCGTCCAGTTTGGAGTTTTTCATTCTCCCTCTTCAAGCTGGACAGACTAACACATATCATTATCTAATATTTCATCTTAATTTAAACAATGTTAAATTTTTTAAATATAAAAAATTTCAGAGATTTTCATGATCATTATATATTTTGGATAAAAATATTTTTTTTATCTCTTGTTATATTTGGTTTAATTTTATCATTATTTGTTTCACCTGCAGATTACCTTCAAGGTGATACGGTTCGCATCATGTATGTTCACGTACCAGCTTCATGGTTAGCATTAAAAGTGTATGCTGTGATGAGCATCTGCGGAATTATAACTTTAATATTTAAAACTAGAATATTTACAATAATTGCAAAAAGTATAGCGCCTATAGGATTTACATTTTCTTTAATTTCTCTTTTTACAGGTTCAATATGGGGACAGCCAACATGGGGAACGTATTGGACGTGGGACGCCAGGCTTACATCCATGCTCGTATTGTTAATTTTTTATGTGACATATATATTAACTTGGAAAATAATTTCAAATTTTTATCTTGCTGAAAAATTAACTTCTATAATCGCCCTTGTGGGTCTTGCGAATCTACCAATTATAAAATTTTCTGTAGAATGGTGGAACACTTTGCATCAACCTGCAACTATAAAGTTTGTAGAAAAATCTACTATACACCCATCAATGATAACACCCTTAATAGTTATGTTTTTATCATTTATAGCTTTCTCAACAATAATTTTTTTAATCCGATTTAAAATGGAGAGTTTAAATTTTAAAATTAAACTAAAAAAATGAAACAAAATATTAAAAACAGGATTTACTTTTTTCTTGTTGCATTGATTACATTTTTAGTTGTTGGAAAGTTTATCTATGAGTCACTTAAGGATAGTATAGTTTACTTTTTTTCACCTTCAGAATTATATGAGTCTACTAACCAACCAAAGCAATTAATCAGGGTTGGTGGAATGGTAAAAAAAAACTCACTAAAGAAAGAAGATGATTCTTATGTGTTTATTATTACAGATTATAAAAAGGAAATTAATGTTATTTACAAAGGTATAAAGCCAAATTTGTTTGTTGAAGGTCAAGGAGCTGTAGTTGAGGGAAAATTAAAAACTCGGAATAGTTTAGTAGCATCTAAAATACTAGCTAAACATGATGAAAATTATATGCCTAAAGAAGTAGCCGATGCTTTAAAAAAATCAGGTGATTGGAATAAAAAGTATGGCAAGTAATCTTGCAAATTTAATTTTAATTTTAAGTATTTTTTTTTCTTTTATAAGTAATTTTTGTTTTATTAAAAAAAATTATAATCTTTCAATAAGATTTTTTAACATTTCATCTTTTCTTTCTATAATTACATTTTTTTTATTAGTTTATTATTTCTCTATATCTGAATTTAGTATTGCAGCTGTTTATGAAAATTCTCATACATTAAAACCTTTATTTTATAAAATTGCTGGAACGTGGGGTAATCATGAAGGAAGTCTATTGTTGTTTGTTATTATAATCTGCCTATTTGGAACTTTGTTTACTTTTTGTTTTAATAATGACTTCGAATTTAAGGCTTTGGTAATTTTTTTTCAAAATAATATATATTTAATTTTCTTATTATTTTTAGTTTCAACCTCTAATCCATTTGATCTAATTGTTCCCGAACCTAAAGAGGGCCTGGGGTTAAATCCTATTTTACAGGACCCTTTGTTACTAATACACCCACCCATGCTTTATTTGGGTTATGTAGGTTTTTCACTCACTCTAAGTTTAGTGTTGGCAGCACTTATAAAAAAAAAACTAAATTCAGATTGGGCAAAAGAAGTTTGGCCTTGGGTTATGGTATCTTGGGTATTTTTAACTGCGGGTATCGGTCTTGGATCAATCTGGGCATATTATGAGTTGGGTTGGGGTGGATATTGGTTTTGGGATCCGGTAGAAAACGCATCGTTAATGCCATGGCTGGCATCTACCGCATTAATACATTCACTCTTAGTCTTAAAATCAAAAAATGAGATGAAAAATTGGACTGCTTTACTCGCAATTCTAACATTTAGTTTTAGTTTGTTAGGTACTTTTCTAGTAAGATCCGGAGTACTTAACTCAGTCCATGCCTTTGCAAATGATCCAGAAAGAGGGGTTTTTATTTTAATAATAATTTTTTTTATAACTTTTTTATCTCTAACGATTCAAATTTTAAATACTTCAAACATTAAAATTTTAAAAAGAAATTTTTTAACTAAGGAAAACTTCATTAATATAAATAATTTATTTTTACTGTTTTTCCTATTCGTTATTTTATTAGGTACGCTTTATCCAATTATTTTATCAGTTTTCAACGAAACCATATCTATTGGTTCTATTTATTATAATACTTTATTGGCTCCGTTTGTGTTTATCTTTTTAATTACCATGTCTGTTGGACCAATTTTAAAGTGGAATAAAAATATAAAAAAAGAGAATTTAAAATTTTTAACTTTTATTTGTATAATTGCACTTTTCTTAGCTTTTTTGATTATTTATCTCTCAGCAAAAAATAGCTTAATTTTATTTTTGGGACTTGCAACATCGTTGATTTTAATTATCACAATAATATACGAGGTAATTTTTCAGAGCAAGTTATCTAGAACTCATTACATTGCACGTTTAGTGTCACATATGGGTGTTGGTATTTTATTTTTATCTATTTTTTTAAATGCTTTTCTTTCTGAATCGAAGGACTTTGAAATTAAACTTGGTGAGAATAAAAAAATAGAAAATACTAATTTTACATTTCTAAAACAGGATATTGTGAAAGTTAATAATTATATTGAATTAAACACTACATTTGAATTGTTACATAATAATTTTAATATTACTTTAAACCCAAGCGTAAGGAGGTATTTGCAGCCCAATCAAGTAACTTCTGAAACAAGTATAAAATCTAAATATTTTTCAGATTATTATATTGCAGTTAATTTTCC
>CBFHHD010000043.1:0-8619 GCA_965655605.1 Candidatus Pelagibacteraceae bacterium
ATTATATAAGTGGTGAATATTTTTCTAAAGAATTTGATAGACAAGAAGATCAAAAAAACCCGATAGTATTTGCAATATCCAAGGATGGTACAAAAAGCTTAATATTAATGTGTGATGAGACTGTAGGTGGTGATTGTGGATCTAGAATATATATTTTGCAAACCTTATCACGATACTCAAAAAAATTAGGTTCAAAACTTTATATATTCGCCATTAAAAACAAAATTGTATGGAATAATGCTAATAAGTACATTCAAAACCCTGAAGACTTTAATAAATATTTAAAGGACAGCAAGATAATTAGCACCAACTTAATTTCAAAGACTAAAATTATATTTTATGATGAGTTATTTTATATGGATAATACATCCGACTGCGATGAGCAAGGTTGTTAAAAATTTTTAATTAGCTGACAAATGTTTAAAAGAAAATATAAAAAACAAAATCGCCTACTCAGAATTTTATTAAGATGGCTTAAAATTTATGCTGTCGAAAGAGATAATTTTAATTTAATAAATCCTAGTTTTGAAAACAAAGGAAAGGCTCAATTTTTATTTAACAATAAATCATTTGTCTTTCCAAATGGTTATGTAGATTTAAAGAGGAAAATTAAAAAATTAGATATCATTTTGAGGTATACTGGTTCAGTTAACTTGTGGAATACATCACAAAGATGGAGGAGAATTATTCCAAAAATTAACAAGGAAACATTAATTCTAAGTTGCTTCAACTCTTTAACAAGCTCAATATCACACAGTCAGCAATATCTTGGGAAACAAGCAAACATAGCAATTCACCTTGTAGACGACGGTCACCAAAAAGATTTGAATGATCAATTAATTAAACAAAGTGAAGAAAAAAATATAGAAATCAAATATCACAAAAATGAAAACCAGGGTAATAGAGAGTCTTTTTTAAAATGTTTGGAAATATCAAAAAGCTGTGAGGATTTAATATTATTTGTAGAGGATGATTACTTGTTTGAAATTGATGCAATATTAGAAATGATTGCATCGTACAGTCGATTATCAACAATGCTTGGGCAAGATATTAATATGTCACCAACAGATTACAGCTTTTATTATGACGGTCTTTATAAAACTGCAGTAATGCTTGGATCTGATAAAAAATATAGATTTGTTGGAGAAACCCTAATGACATTCATGACATCTAGAGAAATTATAAATAAAAATTACGATTTAATAAAGCAAGTGTCAGAAAGAGAGAATGATCCATTTGAATTACCATTACATGAGCTTTATAAGACTGTGCCATGCCTAGCTCCAATAGGTTCATTAGCATACCATATAAGCACAATAGCACCTGGTTTAACTCCACATGCTGATTGGAAAAATACATGGGATGAAAACCTTATAAAGCATAATCTATAAAAGCCATATTTCAGACATAGGTTAATCTTAAGATTTAATTGCAAAAAGTTTTAATGAGAATAACATTAAATAATAAAATTATATTATGAGCTTTATAAAAAATAATATCAAAGACCTATTACCTTCTTCTACTTTACTTATTAACGAGACTTGTAAAGAATTGGCAAAATCTGGTAAAGATATTTATCAATTTGGCTTCGGACAGTCCCCATTTCCAGTGCCTCAAACAATTGTGCAAGCTCTTAAAGATAATGCACATCAAAAAGATTATTTACCGTCTAAAGGTTTATTGGAACTTAGGAAATCAGTTGCTAAATTTTTAACAAACAAAGGTTATGAAGATATCAATGAGGGCAATATTATAATTGGTCCAGGATCTAAAGAGCTTATGTTTCTACTTCAAATTGCTTTTGATGGCGAAGTGGTTTTACCAGTTCCAAGCTGGGTATCTTATGCCCCGCAAGCAATAATATCAAAAAATAAATTTCATTGGGTACAAACTAAAAGGGAAACTAATTGGCATATTACTCCAGAACATGTTGAAGAGATTGCAAAAAAAATCGAAAGTAAAAATAAGCTAATTATCTTGAACTCGCCTAATAACCCGTCTGGTACCAATATCCATTTGTTAAAGGAGCTAGGTGAAGTTTTCACTAAGTATAATTTTACAGTCCTGTCTGATGAAATATATTCAGAACTTTATTTTAAAGAAAACTATAATTCCATCGCTCGTTTTCATAAAGATACTATTGTCAGTAGTAGTTTGAGCAAGTGGGCTGGTGCTGGTGGTTGGAGAGTTGGATATTTTGCTGTTCCAAATACCTTGGTAGAAATTTTTGATAAATTAGCAATACTTGGAACAGAAACATTTAGTGCAGTTTCAGCTCCCACACAGTTTGCTGCAATTACAGCTTATGAGCAAGACCATACACAATACTTAACCAAGGTAAAAAAAATCTTGCATTTAATTTCACATTATACTTTTGAAAAGCTAAATGAGTTAGACATTGATGTTATCGAACCAGAGGGTGGTTTTTATTTAATGCCTGACTTTACAAGAATGCTGTCAAAAAAATTTAAAAACTCGAAAGAATTTTGCCAAAAATTATTAGATGATACAGGAGTTGCGGTATTGCCTGGTTGCGATTTTGGTTTTCCAATCGATAAATTAGTCTTTAGATTAAGTTATGTTGATTTTGATGGTGAAAAATTTTTACAAGCACCCGTGAACGAAATTAATGAAGAGCATTTGAATAAATATGCTCCAAAAATAACAAAAGGCGTTCAACAAATCATAAATTGGGCTAAAAAACATTCATAACAGCCTATTGTTTTCGCCTTCCTACTGTAGTACTTTTCACAAAATTTAATTAATCAAGGGGGACAATATGAAAAAGCTATTCGCTTCTTTCTTATCAGCTTTAGCCATTTTTGCGTTCAGTCTACCATTTAGTGTTACTGCAAAATCTGCAGAATTTTTCACAATTGGTACTGGTGGTGCAACTGGAGTTTATTTCCAAGTTGGAAACGCTATTTGTAAAATGGTTGCAAAGCTACAATCTGCCGAGCACGGTAGAAAAAAAGGAACTGACAAAGCATACAGATGTGCTGCTCCATCATCAGGTGGTTCAACATATAATATCGGTCAGATCCAAGCAGGTGAGTTTCAATTTGGTGTAGCTCAATCTGACTGGCAGTATCACGCAGTAAATGGTAGTAAGCCAGATAAAGTAAAGCCTTTCAGTGATCTTAGAGCTGTATTTTCAGCTCACCCAGAACCTTTCCAAATTATTGCAAGAAAAGGTTCAAAGATCAAAGATTGGAATTCTTTAAAAGGAAAAAAAGTTAACATTGGTAACCCAGGTTCTGGTCAAAGAGGAACTTTTGAGGTTCTTATGGAGTCACATGGAGTTAACAAGAGTTACTTCAAGTCTGCTTCAGAGTTAACTTCATCTGAGCAATCAGGTGCACTTTGCGATAAAAAAATTGATGCTTACGGTTATACTGTAGGCGTGCCTAATGCTGGTGTTGCGCAAGCAACAGATGGTTGTGGTGCATACATCATTAATCTTACAACGCCTCAAGTAAAAAAATTAGTAGCGGATAACCCGTTCTATGCTTTTGCTTCAATCCCAAAAGGAACTTACAAAACTTCTAAAAAGAATGTGACAACTTTGGGTGTGATGGCTTCAGTTGTAACAAGTGCAAGCGTATCTGATGATATGGTTTATAATGTAGTAAGAGCTGTTTTTGAAAACTTAGATGATTTCAAAAAACAACACCCTGCATTTGCAAACTTAGATCCTAAAAAAATGATCAAAGATGGTTTGTCTGCACCTTTGCATCCTGGCGCAGTAAAATATTATAAAGAAAAAGGCTTAATGTAGTCTTTTACCTTAAAAGGCCCAGTTAATTAGCTGGGCCTTTTTCTAATTCCTCTCAATGTCTAAAGAAGAAAATCAAACGGCACCGACAAATTTAGACAACATCGATGATGAAGGTGGTGTCAAAAGAAACCTTAAAGGCTTTAACTTAAAACTTGTCGCTGGTGTTGCCATATGCTGGACACTCTTTCAATTATGGTATGCTAGTCCATTTCCATTTTTATTTAACTTTGGAATATTAATTGATTTGCCTGCAAGAGCTATTCATTTGTCATTTGCATTGATTTTATGTTTCTTAATTTATCCATCTAAAAAATCTAATACCAATGAAACTATCAAAATATATGATTACATACTTATAGCTTTATCAATTTTAACAACTTTTTATATTGTGTTTGAATATGAGGGCTTGGTCAATCGCCAAGGTGTTTTAGCAAATATAAATTTATTTGGATTTAAAATCCCATACGAAATGTTGATTGGAGCAATCGGTATTACATTGCTATTAGAAGCAACTAGACGAGCAATTGGACTTCCTTTGGTATCCATTGCGGTAATATTTATTATTTTTTCAATTTTTGGTCAGCAAATGCCAGATCTTATTGCTCATGCTGGTTTATCAATTACAAGATTAGTTGGATATCACTGGTTAGGTGGTGAGGCTATTTTTGGAATTCCCATTAGTGTTTCTGTAGGGTTTATTTTTTTATTTGTTTTGTTTGGTTCTATTTTAGATGCAGCGGGTGGTGGTAAATATTTTTTAAATCTTGCTTTTGCGCTAGTTGGAAAGATGCGCGGAGGTCCCGCTAAGGCAGCAATTTTAGCCTCAGGTCTAACAGGAATGATTTCAGGTTCTTCTGTTGCAAATACAGTTACAACAGGAACATTTACAATTCCAATTATGAAAAAGACTGGCCTACCAGCTGTAAAGGCTGGAGCAGTAGAAGTTGCAGCTTCTGTTAATGGTCAAATTATGCCTCCTATCATGGGTGCTGCTGCATTTGTGATGGCTGAACTATTGGGTATTCCTTACCTAACAGTTGTTAAACATGCATTTTTACCTGCTGTTATCTCCTACATTGCGTTATTTTATATTTCACATTTAGAAGCGTTAAAACTGGATATTAAAGGTTTGCCAGAAAAAGATATTCCACCTTTAAAGCAAACTTTCTTTGGAGGTATTCATTACCTTATACCTATTGGAGTATTAATTTATTTATTGTTAGTCATGCACTGGACTGCCGCCTCTGCGATTTTCTATTCAATCATTTCTTTAATACTAATTATTGCGATTAAAGAAATATTGAATGCAAAAAAGAATGGGGATCAAATTAATATAGGACTTATTAATGGTTTTAATAAAATTATTACTGGATTTGAAAAAGGTGCCATTAATATGGTCAGCGTTGGTATCGCGATCGCAACAGCTGGGATTATTGTTGGTGCTGTATCCTCAACTGGATTAAGTAATAATTTAATTATTGTAGTTGAGGCAATTTCGGGTGGCAATATTATCTATCTTTTAGGTTTGACTGCATTTCTTTGTATCATATTAGGTATGGGCCTACCCACAACTGCCAACTATTTAGTTGTCGCTGCCCTAATGGCTAATGTGGTTGTTGAAGTTGGAAGCGCGTCTGGCTACGTCTTTCCACTCATTGCAATTCACTTATATGTTTTTTATTATGGTTTAATGGCCGATGTGACACCTCCCGTTGGTTTGGCATCATATGCTGCTGCTGCAATATCTAGAGCAGATCCCATTAAAACGGGCATACAAGCATTCTGGTATAGTTTGAGAACAGGAATACTTCCAATAGTGTTTATTTTTAATAATGAACTTCTGTTAATTGGAATAGAAAATTGGATGCATGGTTTGACTGTTATGGTTACATCATTAATTGCAATTTTAGTATTTACCTCTGCAACACAAGGTTGGTTTGTTAATAAACTCAGATGGTATGAAACTGTAGCTTTTCTAATTATATCATTGTCATTATTTAGACCAGATTTCATTATGGATCAGTTTTCTCCAAGGTTTAGTAAATTAGAATTGCAAACGAATAAAATTGAAGAATATAAATTTCAAAAGAGTCAGAATGTCCAAATTAAAGTCACAAGACAGACCGCCTATGGTCCAAGATTTAAAATGTTTGAAGTTCCAAAGAACACCTACGAACAAACATATACGTTTGAAAATTATGGAATTAACTTGATTAAAAAAGATGATAAAATCATAATTGATACTTTAAAGTGGAATGGTTTAGCAAAAAAAGCTGGTTTAGAGACAGATGATATTATTACAGATATTAAAATTGAAAATATAAATAGACCTAATAAAAATATTGTTTATCCATTTGCTTTAATTTTTCTTGGAATGTTTGCTTTCTTAAACTATAGGAAACAAAGTATCAGATAATTTACAAGACTCGCAAATCATAAAGCCATAAAGTAAATAGTTAGCGTGCACTGTTTCATTAACAGTTCCGCATTTTTCACACTTTTTAATAATTTTTTTATTATCGTTATTCAATAACTTGAAAGTCTTTAGCAAATTTATCAGTGATGGTAAGCCCCAAACCAGGCAAGTTGTCATCAAGATCTATAAAGCCATCTTTTGGCTCTGGGTCTCCCTC
Organism: Candidatus Pelagibacteraceae bacterium; assembly: GCA_965655605.1. Lineage (GTDB taxonomy): Bacteria > Pseudomonadota > Alphaproteobacteria > Pelagibacterales > Pelagibacteraceae > HIMB114. The sequence continues at coordinate 6,412 of CBFHHD010000043.1, forward strand.
AAAAATATAATAAAATAACTCATTCCCAATTTCCACATCATGAACGGGAAAAAATTCTGAGAAAGGACAATTTAAATTTGCCATTGTAAGATGATAGTTGTGCATTTGACCAGCATGTGGAATTACAGGAACCTGGTAAGCTTCGGCTAAAGCATTAATTTTTTGCGCAGCTGTAATTCCTCCAACTCTATTTGTATCATACTGAATATAGCTTACTGCTTTTAAATCTAATAGTTGTCTAAATCCAAAAAGTGAAAATTCATGTTCACCACCTGATATTGGTATCATGTTCATATTGTTTAACTCAGCATAACCATGAATATCATCTGCAATCACAGGCTCTTCTAGCCATTTTGGTTGATATTTCATAAGCTTCGGTATCATGTGTTTTGTATATTCAAGATTCCAACCCATATAACACTCAAGCATTAGATCAGTATCATAACCAACAACTTCTCTTACCGCCTCAACTAACTCTAAGTTTTTTTTAACACCATCAGGTCCATCTTTAGGCCCCCAACCAAATCGCATTTTGAACATCTTAAAACCTTGATCAACATACTTTTGAGCTTCTTGTTTTAAATCTTCAATTGGCTGACTGTATAATTTTGATGCATAAACTGGAATTTTCTCTTTTGTCCTTCCGCCTAAAAGTTTAAAGACAGGTTGCTTGGTTAACTTTCCTAAGATATCCCAAATTGCAATATCAACTGCTGAGATTGCAGTCATGCCAACACCTTTACGCCCCCACGCATGCGTTCTTCTGTACATTTTTTCCCAGAGATACGCATAGTCAAATGGATCTTCGTTAAGTATCAGTGGTGTTAAATATAAATCGATAGTTTTTTTTACTATTTGTGGTGCTAGGGCTGCGTTACCAATTCCAACTATTCCGTCGTCAGTTTCAATTTCACAAGTTAACCATTCATGAAACCTGAATGATCCCATGTTATCGCCTCTCTCATATAAAAGGTCTGATGCATTCGTACAAAAATTACTTTGTGGTGGAACAGTTTTACCTTTCCATTGATAAACTTTTGTTTTTACCGATTTAATTTTTGTCATTAATTAGTTTTAGAACCTGAATTCATCTGAACAGCTAATTTAAACGAATTAATTGTCGGTTCTAAATTAGCAGTATTGGTTCCAACAATATCAAACGCTGTACCGTGTGCTGGTGTCGTTACGGGAACTGTTAAGCCTCCAGAGACTGTAACCCCTCTATCAAATCCAAATGCTTTAAGACCACACTGAAGTGCATCATGGTACATCCCAACAATACAATCATGGTTCTTATTTTTAAAAGCTGTAATGAAAGAGGTGTCACATGGCAATGGACCATCTGCATTAATACCCATTTTCTTTGCTTCTTCTATTGCAGGAATAATTTCATCTTTTTCTTCTGTTCCAAATTCTGCATGAGGGTTCAAAGCCTGAACAGCAATACGTGGATTTTTGATACCACTCATTTTCAAAGTTTTATCTAAAAGCTTTATTGGTTTTAAAATATTTTCTTTTGTGACGTTTTCGGCAACTTCTTTTAGTGGTATATGAGAAGTAACTCTCGCAGTCCAAAAATTATCAACTACATTAAACTCGCAGCAAAACTCTTTCATTTCTAACTTATTTTGCATAAAATCATGTTCGTCATTGTACTGACAACCACCCATCATTAAGCTTGTTTTATTCATTGGACCAAAATTGATTGCATCAATTTTTTTTTGTTTTGCTAATTCAAGTGACAGATCCATTGCCTCTAAAACACTTTTTCCAGACTCGGCCGAAACTTCTCCATGCTTATAGGTTCTGTTTGTTCCTTTTGAAATATCTAAAAAATATTTTGTTTTATCATCAAAATTTACATCTTCGAATTTATCTACAAATTTTAAATCTACTTTTTTCCCACTAATATTCTCACCATCTTCTAAAATTTTTTTCTCACCAATGACAACGATATTAGCTTCATCTGAAATTTGCTCATTTAATAACCTTGTTACCAACTCAGGACCAATGCCTGAGGGATCGCCTAATAATACTGCTACTTTTTTTTTCATAATTCCCTTCTTTTAATACGTGTTTATAATTTTTAATTCAATTGTTATTCTTATTTCTTTCGCTTTTTAATATTTGGAAAAATTAAAGCAATAATTGAAAGTATAAAAAACGTCACCACAATTGGTCTTGTGAAAAACATTGTCCAATCTCCAT
>CBFHHD010000044.1:0-8326 GCA_965655605.1 Candidatus Pelagibacteraceae bacterium
TGGAGATATAAGGTTTTATTATTTGGTTTCTTATATTTTCAGGCAATTTACTATAAAGCACTCCCATTTCTAGGCTGCCTAATTTTTTATTATCATTTAAACTCTCCGCAATGCTTAAGATTGATGAAAACGATAGTACTTTGCCAATTTCTGGTTGTTGCTCCAAGTAATTGTGCACACTGATAATTTTATCTATTTTATCACTAGTAAACCAATATTTCGACTTATCATCTTGTTTATCTGTCTCACCCAAAAAATCATCTTCCTGAGCTTCTCCTAAGAAACCATCATCATTTTTTTTTACTTTCTCTTGTTTTTTAAATTTTAAAATTATTTCCAATGGCGTGGTACCACCAAGTTTCTCATCAATATTTTTCATACCTTTATAAATTTCAGTATCTTTATCAAAGTAATTTATAAAGCTATTCTCAACTTTTAGTTTTGAAATTCCATATACTGAAATCACAATAAGCAAGAAACTAAATCCGTAAATTGATTTAATGTATTTAGAGATTTTAAGAAAAAAGTTTCCAAGTTTAGATTCATTTGAATTTAGAATATGAGCTACAGAAGGTTTAAAAATTTGGATCAACGATGGAAGAAAGAAAAAAGTTGTTGTTAAGGAAATTAACAGACCAATAGTCATCATCCATCCAAAATCAATAACTGGTTTTATTTCGCTAAATACCAATGAAACAAATGCAAAAATAGTTGTTAAGACAGCATATAAAATTGGGTAAAAAATTGTTTTTGATGTTTTGCTAATCCTTTCTTTTATATTGGTTATTTGACTATCAACTTGCATATACCTTACCAAATAGTGAATATTCATAGACATCGTTAAAATTAACATAAGCGCAATAAAATTTGATGAAATTACAGTTACTTTCCAACCAAGGGTGCTCAGCAATCCAACCATTAAAAAGATTGATATAAAGCAATTTATCAATGGAAATATTACCCATGAAAAATTTCTAAACACAAACCAAAGCGTACCAATTATAAATGCAAATACGCCGAAACCAAAAATCACAATATCATTTTTAATAAAAGAAATCATATCATCTGCTATCATGGGTATGCCACTCAACCTAACCTCGGCTTCTGTGTTGTACTTTTGTATAAGATTTTTAATCGCAGAATTGTATTCACTGATATTTTTTGACTGTTCCTTTTGCAATTTTTTTAATTGCTGATTTACTATATTTAGTTGCTCTTTATCTTTAAGTTCTTGATCTAGAAAAGAGGATTTTTTTTCTAAAGCTTGAAGATAATTTTTATTATCTTTTAGATAAACAACAATGCCAAATGTTTGAGAGTCTTCACTGATTATTAAGTTTTTATAAACTGGACTTGTTGTTAATTCATTTAAAGCAGTATCAATGTTAATGTTTTCATCTGTTATATATGATAGATTTTTAATTCTCTCCATTAGAGGCTTATTTGTAGATTGCAGCAATGGAGCGTTAATAATTGAAATTGTTTTACTTACCCAAGAAAAGTTATTTATATCTTTAACAAAATTCTCAAGTTTATTAATTGATTTTTCTCTACTTAAATTTTTAGGAGAATAAGTTATTATAAAAAATTCTTCAGATTTGTATTTTTTATTTAATTTTCTTAAATATATAAGATCCGGATCATTCTCAATTAGCAGCGTATCTGCGGAAGCGTCTAATTCAAAATTTTTTGATTGATATATTGAGCCACCTAAAAGTATCAAGAAAAAACATATTACCAACAATGGTTGATTTATAATTTTATTATAAAGGCTTTTCAGCATTTAGCTTTTGTATATTTTTTTATATCGCTTTGAGATACATGTAATTACTCTATATGGAATTGTGCCTGTAATATTTGCAAATGCATCTATTGTAAAATTTTGATCATACAATGTAACAAAATCACCAATTCCAATTTTGTCCTTTATTTTTGTAAGATCTATAATGATTAAGTCCATCGAGACTCTGCCAAGCATCGGTAGTTTAAGGTTTTTAAAATGAACAAAACCTTTGTTTGAAAGCCTTATACCTATTCCATCAGCATACCCCAATGGAATTGTTCCAGTTATCATATCTTTTTTTGCTCTAAATGTTCTTGAGTACCCAGCTGTCTGACCCTTTTTTAATTTATTAATCTGAATAATGGGAGCTTCAAGCTTTACCACATGTTTAATTTTCTTATTAAAATTTTTGTTACCACCGTATAAACTGATCCCAGGTCTAACTAAGTCATAATGATATTTTTTACCTAAAAAAATTCCACCCGATGCAGCCAAACTATATTTGTAACCTGGAAGCATTTTTTTTATATTCTCAAATTTTTTTCTTTGAACTTCGTTAAAACTATCTTTTTTGTTACCAGCGCACGCCAAATGACTCATGATTATAACTTCTTTGAAACTATCTAGATCTTTTTTGAGAGATACAACTTTAGAAATATCATTCTCCTGCACCCCAAGTCTGCACATTCCTGTATCAAAATGTATAACAAGTTTTTCTTTTTTTTTATTTTTTAAAAATTTTAGCCATCTAGCCAATTGCTCAAATGTATTGATAACTGGGTTTAAATTATTTTTGTAAAGAATAGATTCTTCACCAATATTGCATCCATTTAAAATATTTATTGTTAAAGATTTGAATTTCTTTCTTATATTTAGTCCTTCGTTAATGTGAGCAACAAAAAATCGTTTACATCCAGATTGAGAAAGTTTGGTTACAACTTTGTTTTGGCCACCCAATCCATAGCTTGATGCTTTTACAGTGCCGCATATTTCTGAACCTTTGCAATGCCTTTTAATGTTATTGTAGTTGTATTGAATTGCATTTAAATCAATCGTAACAACTGGAGTTGAGTTTATCATAACTAAAAATAGGATATATATATTGAATTATATAAATTGTAACTATTTATTAATTAGAAGCATCTTTAAATTTAGTAAATGCACTCTCAAATTCTAGTTTTATTAGACCAGTTGGACCATGTCTTTGTTTACCTATAATTAACTCAGCTTGATTATGAACCTGACTCATTTTCTCTTGCCACTCAACATGTTCTGCTGTTCCCAATTTAGGTTCTTGTTTTTCAAGATAGTACTGCTCTCTATAAACAAACATCACAACATCCGCGTCTTGCTCAATAGATCCAGATTCTCTCAAATCAGATAACTGCGGTTTCTTATCTTCACGTTGTTCAACGGCACGAGATAATTGTGATAGCGCAATAACTGGGACATTTAGTTCTTTTGCCAGAGCTTTAAGTCCCTGGGTAATTTCAGCAATTTCTAAAACCCTACCTTCATTTCTGAAACTAGAGGATTTCATCAATTGAATATAATCAATAACAATTAAATCTAACCCCTTTTTTCTTTTGAGCCTTCTTGCTCTATTGCTGAGTGCGGAAATTGTAATTGCTGGAGTATCATCAATATGAAGGGGCAGGTTTTCTAAATTTTTTGAAGCTTCTATAAATTTTTCAAAATCCTCTTGGTTAATCTTGCCTCTTCTAATATCATTAGATTTAATCCGTGATTGTTCAGCTAAAATTCTGGTAGACAATTGTTCTGACGACATCTCTAGGGAAAAAAAGGCAACTGATGTTTTTAAATCTTTTTTGTTGATATTCATTGCGGCATTGAATGCAATATTTGTTGCTAGTGCAGTTTTACCCATTGAGGGTCTACCAGCTAGTATAATTAGATCTTGATTGTGAAGCCCTCCAAGTCTATCATCTAAATCAGTAAGCCCGGATGGTACACCAACAATTCCTTGATCATTTTTATAAGCTGCTGTTGCCATATCAATTGTTTCTTTAAGAGCATCTTTAAAACTGACAAAACTGCGTTGAAATTCACCCCTCTCAGCTATCTCAAATAATTTTCTTTCTGTATTTTCTAAAATGTTGTTACCTGATTTATCTAAGTCTTTATTTTTACTTTCTTCTAAGGTCTCTTCACTAATTTTTATTAATTGTCTTCTGATGTAAAGATCGTTTAGGAGTTGAGAGTAATGTTTAATTTGAAATTTAGATGTAGAAACTTTTGTTAATTTAAGCAAATATTCAACTCCACCAATTTCTGTCAGTTGGTCATCATTATTAAAAAAGTTTTTAATGGTTATTGGGTTTGCTAAAAGTCCTTTAGTTATTAAGTTTGATATAACTTCATAGATTTTTTGATGAATAGGATCAAAAAAATAATTCACATCGATTTGATCTGTAATTTCATCAAAGATTTCATTATTTTCTAAAAGTGAGCCAAGGATCGTTTGTTCAGCCTCTACATTTTTTGGAATATTATTTTCAGCTACTTCTAAATTTACTAATGATGAACTCATTAGTTTCTCTTATACTTATTGAATAATATTTCATTTTTTTATTTGGTTGTATTGTGTGGAAAAGTTAACAGTTATTGTACTGTTATTCTTTTGATGAGATTTCTAGTGTAACTTCTGATTGAACTTCTGCATGCAGATTTACTGTGAATTTGTATTCACCTTTAGCTTTAATTGCTGATGTAAGTTCTACTTGTTCTGATTTAATTTCAATTTTAGTTTGATCTAAAAGTGATGAACAAATTTCTTTTATTGTTACTGAACCATATAAGTTTCCATTTTCCATTGTTTCTTTTTTAATTATAATTTTAACATTCTTGAGTTTGCCTGCTATTTCTAACGCTTTATTTTTTTCTAATTCATTTTTCTTTAATAATTCAGTTTTTTTTGTTTCAAAATGTGAAATATTTTCTTTTGTAGGTAATATTGCTTTGCCTTTTTTAAGCAAAAAGTTTCTACCATAGCCATCTTTAACCGTAACTTCTTGCCCAATAGAACCAAGTTTTTTAATATTTTCTGTAAGGATTAATTTCATTATCTACCTACGTAAGGAAGCAAAGCTAAAACTCTAGCCTTTTTAATCTCTCTCACCAAAGCCTTTTGTTTGGTATGAGATACGTTTGTAATTCTTGTTGGTAATATTTTGGCAGAGTCAGAGATATACTTTTTTAATAATTTTAAATTTTTATAATTCAGTTCTTCATCAGTTTTTTTCGCTAATGGACAGCTTTTCTTTGATAAGAGCATTTTCGCTGACATACCAAATGATTTTTTTTTTGTTTGTTTTTTTCTCATAGTAAATTATTTTTTTTCAGCGCAAAGATCTGACTCTTCTTTAGGTAGAGCTTTAATTTTAATGGATAAGTATTTTATTACTTTATCTTCAAATTTTTCAAAACTTTCTATTTCCCTTACTGCTTTGTTATCTCCTTCTAAATATAGATTTCTGTAATATCCTTTATTATTTTTTTTTATTGGGTAAGCTAGGCTTCTAATTCCCCAATCTTCAGTTAAGTGTATTTTTCCAGAGGTTTTTGAAAGAATATCTGAAATTTTTTTTTCAATTTCCTCAATATCTTTTTTACTCGTCTCAGGTGCAGCAATGTAAGTGTGTTCGTATATAGTCAAAATAATTAAGTTTTTTTTTAGTTAAGAAACGGTTAAATATAAGACTATTAATTTTAATTCAAGGTATATATTTTAAAAAAATATGAGTTTTTCAATAGTTTTTCCAGGTCAGGGCTCACAATATCTAGGTATGGGTAGATATTTGTATGATAATTTTAAAGTTTCCAAAGACATTTTTGAACAGGTGAATGAAGCACTTAATTTTAAACTTACAAATATTATTTTTGGAGAAGATAGAGAAAAACTTAATCTTACTGAGAATACCCAACCAGCAATTATGGCTGTAAGTATTGCCACATTAGAAGCTTTGAAAGCTGAAAAAGGTTTAAATATTAGGAGTTTTAAATTTTGCGCTGGCCATTCACTAGGAGAATATTCTGCATTAGTTGCATCTGGTTCAATCAAACTTTCAGATGCTAGTAAAATTTTAAAGAAAAGAGGTTCGGCTATGCAAAGTGCTGTACCAATCGGCGAAGGCTCAATGGCGGCAATATTAAATTCTAATATCAATGAACTTGAAGAACAATTAAAAAACGTAGGTTTAAGTAGTGTGGAAATATCAAATGATAATTGCCCGGGACAATGCGTAGTGAGTGGTAAAAAATCTGAAGTTGAAATTTTTTCATCCATAGTAAAAGATAAGTTAAAAAAAAAATCTTTACCGCTACCAGTTAGTGCCCCATTTCACTGTCAAATGATGATGTCTGCTGCAAATGAATTAAAAGATTATATTGAGCAATTCGAATTCATTGAACCAACAATTCCTTTAGTTTCTAATGTTAGTGCAAAATCAGAAATTGATAAAAATGAAATTAAAAATTTATTAATTCAATGTATTTACTCTAGAGTTAGGTGGAGAGAGTGCGTAAACTATTTAAGTGAAAATAAAATTTTAAATTGTCTAGAATGCGGTCCAGGTAAGGCTTTAACTAATATGTTTAAAAGATTTGAGTTTAATTTCGAAATACAAAAAACTGATACAATGGAGGATTTTAATAGTTATGTATAATTTAGAAAATAAAAAAGTTATAATTACAGGTGGATCAAGAGGAATAGGTTTATCAATCTTAAAAAAATTCTACGATAATGGGGCTAAAATCCTTACAGTTGGCTCAAATATTGAAAATTTAAAAAAAATTAAAAATGACTTTCCTAAAATTGAAATAGAACAGCTTGATTTAAAAAATTTAGAAAGTGTAAAAAATAGTTTTCCAAAATTAATAGATACTCTTGGTGGCTTAGATATTTTGATAAATAATGCTGGTATTACCAAAGATAATCTTGCGTTAAGAATGAGTCCTGAAGAATGGACAGATGTTATAGATGTGAATTTAAATTCAGTTTTTATTACATCTCAGCTTGCTATAAAATTTATGATAAAGCAAAAATCTGGGAATATTGTTAATATTGCATCAGTAGTTGGTCATACGGGCAATCCAGGTCAAGCAAATTATACAGCTTCTAAAGCAGGTGTAGTTGCAATGACAAAAACACTTGCAAAAGAATATGCTAAAAAAAATATTCGATTAAATTGTATTTCACCAGGTTTTATCGAAACTGATATGACCAATGAACTAAAAGAAGCTCATAAACTAGAGCTTTTGAAAAGCATTCCAATAAATCGTTTAGGGAGTGGGAATGATATAGCCAATGCTGCTTTATTTTTTGGTTCTGATCAATCCTCATATATAACTGGAGAAACACTGCATGTTAATGGAGGCATGTATATGGCTTGATAAATCCTAATATATATCTTATTAGATTATATAATAAAAAGGAGAATTTATGAGTGAAGTAAGAGAAAAAGTAAAAAAAATAATTGTAGATCATCTGGGAGTAGATGAGGCTAAAGTTGTAGATGAGGCAAGTTTTATTGATGATTTAGGGGCGGATAGTCTAGACACAGTAGAATTGGTGATGGCATTTGAAGAAGAATTTGGTTCTGAAATATCAGACTCTGAGGCTGAAAAAATATTAACTGTAGGTGATGCTGTTAAATTTATTGAAGCTAATAAAAAATAATATTTAAATTGGTTCTAAATAGTGGTTTTGCAGTAATAATTTCATCTCCGTCAGGAGCTGGCAAGACCACTGTAACTAAAAGACTTCTCAAAAAAGTAAAAAAATCACATCTTTCAGTTTCTTGCACTACAAGAAAACCAAGAACTGGTGAAAAAGATGGGAAAGATTATTTTTTTATTAGTAAATCTAAATTTATAAGTTTAAAAAAGAAAAACAGTTTTTTAGAAACCGCTACAGTTCATGGAAATCTTTATGGAACTTTAAAGAGTGAAGTCTATTTAAATTTAAAAAAAAATAAAATTGTTTTCCTTGATATCGATTGGCAAGGTGCCAGATTAATAAAAAATAAAATTAAAGATAATATATTTTCTATTTTTTTACTGCCACCAACTCTAGCTACACTTAAAAAAAGACTTCTAAAAAGGCATAATGATAATAAGGATTTGGCGATAAAAAGATTTTCGTCTGCACGAAAAGATATTAAGCATTGGTCAGAATATGATTATGTTTTAGTTAATGATAAGATTCAAGTTTGCACTCATGCAATTTTTAAAAAAATAAATATGTGTTTAGAAGATAAGGAAAATAAAAAAAAAATAAGTAAAATTTTAAAAGGCCTTTAAACAATTTTTGACATTTTATAATAAATTTCCTTTTCTATATTTTCTGGCCTCTTATTAAAATATGATACTAGATTGTTCTCTTCAATTTCATCTTTGTTAAATAGTTTTTTAATTTTTTTTTCATTTTTTTTTCTTCTCTCATTAAAAAAAAAAGATGTTATCTTTTCAAGTTTATTAATATTTTTTTCATCAATCCTATTTTTTTTTAAAGAATTAAACTTT
>CBFHHD010000045.1:0-3547 GCA_965655605.1 Candidatus Pelagibacteraceae bacterium
ACATATGCCTACCCAGATACATTAGTAGGAACAGATAGTCATACTACAATGGTTAATGGTTTATCAGTTCTTGGTTGGGGCGTTGGTGGAATTGAAGCCGAAGCAGGAATGTTAGGCCAGCCAATTTCAATGTTAATTCCTGAAGTTATTGGATTTGAAATGAGAGGTAAATTGCCAGAAGGTACAACAGCAACAGATTTAGTTTTAACAGTAGTAAAAATGTTAAGGGACAAAGGTGTTGTTGGAAAATTTGTTGAATTTTATGGTGAAGGTTTAAGTAACTTAACTTTAGCTGATAGAGCAACAATTGGAAACATGGCACCTGAATATGGAGCAACATGTGGATTTTTCCCAGTTGATGATGAAACAATTAAATATTTAGAATTATCTGGAAGAGACTCTGAAACTATTGAATTAGTAAAATCATATGCCAAAGAGCAAGGTTTGTGGGCGGATGATAGTGCAGTTTATACAGATACACTTTCTTTAGATATGTCTACTGTTGTACCTACTATTTCTGGACCTAAGAGACCTCAGGATAAAGTATTACTAACGGATGCGGCATCTACATTTAAAAATGTTTTAAAAGATATTTCTAAAAGAGATAATGCCAAATCTGTAAAAGTTGAAAATAATGATTTTGACCTTGAAGATGGTAAAATTGTAATTGCTGCTATTACATCTTGCACCAACACGTCTAATCCAAATGTTTTAATTGGTGCAGGTTTGCTAGCTAAAAAAGCGAACGAACTTGGCCTTACAACAAAACCGTGGGTTAGAACGTCACTTGCTCCAGGATCTCAAGTTGTTACTGACTATTTAGATAAAGCTGGATTAAGCCAACACTTAGATGAACTAGGATTTAATACTGTTGGTTATGGTTGTACAACTTGTATAGGAAATTCAGGACCATTACCCGATGAGATCAATGATGCTATTTTGGATAATGATCTTTTGGCAGTTTCGGTACTATCAGGGAACAGAAATTTTGAAGGAAGAATTAGTCCAGTTGTTAAAGCTAATTTTTTAGCTTCTCCACCATTAGTGGTTGCGTATGCAATTGCAGGTTCAATGAATGTTGACCTTTACAAAGATCCACTTGGACAAGACAAAGATGGAAAGGATATTTTTTTAAAAGATATCTGGCCGTCAAATAAGGAAATTGAAGAAACGCTTATGACTTGCTTAGACGCAAACATGTTTAAGTCTAGATATTCTGAAGTTTCAAAGGGTCCCAAAGAATGGCAATCTATTACTACTGAAGCATCAAGTATTTATGCATGGGATCCAGGTTCAACTTATGTGAAAAAACCTCCATTTTTTGAGGGTATGTCCGATGAGCCAGAGGGATTTAAGGAAATTAAGGATGCAAGACCATTGTTAATTTTAGGAGATATGATCACAACTGACCATATTTCACCAGCAGGATCTATTCCAAAAAATAGTCCAACAGGTAATTATTTTATGGAGCACCAAATTCTTCAAAAGGATTTTAATTCTTATGGAGCAAGACGTGGAAATCATGAAGTGATGATGAGAGGTACGTTTGGAAATATTAGAATTAAAAATGAGATGGCACAAGGCACTGAGGGTGGGTTTACAAAAATTTATCCTGAAGGAAATGAGTCGACAGTTTTCGAAGCCGTTATGGAATATAAAAAAAGAGGTACGCCTCTTGTAGTGATAGGTGGAAAAGAGTATGGAACTGGATCATCTAGGGATTGGGCTGCTAAAGGAACCCAGCTTCTTGGTATCAAAGTTGTGATTGCTGAAAGTTTTGAGAGAATTCATAGATCAAATCTAGTTGGAATGGGAGTTCTGCCGTTACAATTTAAAGAAGGCATGGATAGAAAAAATTTAAATATTGTTGGCTCTGAGTTAATTACAGTCATTGACGTTGAGAAAGGGTTAAAACCACTTCAAGATGTGAAAGTTGAAATTAAATATGCTGATGGAACATCTAAAACTATAGATACTACTTGTAGGATTGATACGGACAATGAAGTTCTCTACTACACAAATGGTGGAATACTGCAGTATGTTCTAAGAAACATGCTACAATAGCATGCATGATACCAAGTAATTTTCAAAAATTAACAATTGAAAATAAAGAGTATGATATTGCTGATATAAGCAATATCGAAGGAATAGAACATTTACCTTTTTCACATAGAATCTTAATAGAAAATATAATTCGACAGAAGTTACTTGGAAAGAATAATGAGGCTGAAGAACAGGTTAAATCAATTTTAAACAATAAAATTGGTTCAGCGATTAATTTTGCACCTAATAGAATTTTAAGTCACGATATTTTAGGAAAAGTCATGCTTGTTGATTTTTTAGCTTATAGAGAAGCTTTACAAAAAAAAGGAATTAGCTCCAATACTATCCAACCAGATGTACCAGTTGATGTTGTGATAGATCATTCATTACAAGTTGACTATTTTGGAAGTGATAAGGCTAAAATTGAAAATTTAAAAAAAGAGTATGAAAGAAACTCTGAAAGATTTTCTTTTTTAAGATGGTGTTCTAAATTTTTAGATAAAGTAAATGTTATCCCTCCTGGAGTTGGCATTTGTCACCAAGTAAATATTGAGTATTTGTCCAAAGTGGTTTGGAGAGAGAAAAAAGGAAACTATAACCTTATACATCCAGACACTTGCATTGGAACTGATAGCCATACGCCAATGGTAAATGCAATAGGCGTTATGGGCTGGGGAGTTGGAGGGGTTGAAGCTGAAATATCAATGCTAGGACGAACTATTCCTATGACAGTCCCTGAAGTTGTTGGTGTTAATTTAAAAAATACTTTGAAAGAAGGGATTACATCTACTGACTTAGTTTTACATATTACGAAGCTATTGAGAGAGAAAAAAGTTGTTGGAAGCTTTATAGAGTTTTGCGGTGAGGGAGTTGAAAACTTAACTGTAGGAGATCGAGCAACTATTTCAAACATGGCACCAGAGTATGGAGCAACAAACGTATTGTTTCCAGTCGATAATTCAACATTAGACTATCTAAGAATGACTGGAAGAACTGAGGAAGAAATTACAACTGTAGAACAATATTCAAAAAGCCAAAAGATTTGGAGAAATTCGGGAGACACTCCTAATTATAATAGAGTTTTTGAGCTAGACTTAAATAAAATAGAACCATGCGTATCGGGTCCAAAAAACCCAGAAGATAAGATTAATTTAGATAAGTTTGCAACATTAGCCAATGATCACTCGCAAATGCTATACAAAAAAGATTTAAGAGATGATTTATTTGAAGTACCAAATCTTGGTTTTAAAATTAAAGATGCGGATATTATGATTGCGGCTATCACAAGCTGTACGAATACTGCAAATCCAAAAAATGTAATTGCAGCAGGTTTGATTGCAAAAAAATTGATTGAACTTGGTTTTAAAAGAAACAAAAAGGTCAAAACATCTTTTGCACCAGGAAGCAAAGTTACTGCTGAAATTTTGGAACAATCTGGCTTACAAAAATATTTAGACGAATTTGGATTTAATGTTGTTGGTTTTGGTTGCACAACTTGCAATGG
>CBFHHD010000045.1:3647-8244 GCA_965655605.1 Candidatus Pelagibacteraceae bacterium
AGTTCTGGTCCATTACACGAAGATTTGGCAAATACCATTGAGAATGAAAAAGTTTTTTCGACTGCAGTTTTATCAGGTAACAGAAACTTTCAAGGTCGAATTCATCCAAATATAAGAGCATCGTATTTAGCATCACCTTCCTTGGTCGTTCTTTACTCTTTGGTTGGCAGTATAAAAAAAGATTTATACAAAGATAGTTTCGGTAAAAGTAACAAAGGTCAGGATATATATTTTAAAGATGTTTGGCCTTCAAATCAGGAAGTGAACAGGATTGTAGATCAGTTTTATAAAGCTGAAACCTTTAGAGAAAAGTACAAAGAGGTCAATGAAGGCGGCGATCTTTGGGAGGGTTTAAAAGTATCAGACTCAAATAATTATGATTGGCCAGAGAGTACTTATATCAAGAAACCACCTTACTTGAGCAAAGCAGAAGAACATGAAATTAAAGATGTGAACTTGGCAAGACCTATTGTGTTGCTAGGTGACTCCGTTACAACTGATCATATTTCGCCATCAAGCGTAATTACAAAAGGAACAGCTGCATGGGATTATTTAACTGACCTTGGTTTAGATTCAAAAGAATTTAATAATTACCTTACTCGAAGAGCAAATCATGAGATTGTTGCAAGATCAACTTTTGCAAGCTTAAGACTAAGAAATTTAATGACACCCGATCAAGAAGGAAGTTTAACTGTAAAACTCCCTGAAAATAAAGTTATGAGGTTGTATGAGGCTGCAATGGAATATAAAAAAGAAAAAAAAGAAATTATTGTTATTGCCGGTGATAATTACGGTTGCGGTTCATCAAGGGATGTGGCCGCTAAGGGACCCTTGCTCATCGGAGTAAGAGTTATTATTGCAAAAGGTTACGAAAGAATTCATAGATCTAATCTTATTGGAATGGGCTTATTGCCACTGGAGTTTGAAAAAGGTCAAGGGATAACCGAATTAGGTATTGTTAGCACTGATCAATTTAGCGTTATCGGTTTAAATAAAATTAATGATAGCAATAAAGTTGTGCAAATGAGAATTCACAAGGAAACAGGAGATACAATGGATGTCAAACTAAGAGCAAGGTTGGACGTTCCTGAGGAAGTGACATTTTGGAAAAATGGTGGAATATTACCAACGGCATTTAAGGAAGCGTAAAGAATGAGTCAAAAATGGATCAAAGCCACATATTACAGAGGAGGGACAAGCAAGGGGGTTTTTTTTCAAAAAAAAGATTTGCCAACTGCAAATGAAAAAGAATTAAGCGAAATTTTTTTAAAAGTTATTGGAAGCCCGGACCCGAATGGTAGGCAACTGAATGGTATGGGTGGCGGCGTTTCTTCAGTTTCTAAATGTGTCATTATTAGCCCATCAGAAAGAGATGATGCAGACGTTGATTATAATTTTGTTCAAATTGCTATTGATGAGCCTATTGCGGAGTGGAATAATAATTGTGGAAATTTATCTGGTGCTGTTGGGCCTTATGCAATTCAAGAAGGAATAATAGATCCAAAAGAAGGTGAGAATACAATTAGAATCTATCAAGTTAATACTAACAAGATCATTCATTCTACTTTTAATGTAAAAAACGGTAAACCAGAAATCTCTGGAAACTATAAAATTGCAGGCGTTTATGGTGGCAGCTCAAAAGTTAGGTTGGATTATTTAGAACCAGGCGGGTCTGGTACAGGAAAACTTTTGCCTACAGGCAATGTAGTAGATGAATTAGAAATTGAAGGCTTTGGCAAAATTAAAGTTAGCATCATTGATGCCGCTACTCCTCTTATATATGTGTTAGCAGAAGATTTAGGATTAAAAGGCTCTGAAAATCCCGATGAACTAGATTCTGATAAAGAGAAAATGGAAATTATTCAAAAGATTAGAAGAAAGTGTGCATTCATTTCAGGTTTATCAAAATCTGAAAATGAAGCCCCAATGAATACACCTCGAATTGGAATTGTTACTTCACCGAAGAATTATATAAGTTTAGATAAATCAAAAATTGATATGAAGGATCAGGATATTACTGCAAGAATGTTTTCCATGGGAAAAACACATAAGGCGATCATGGGAACAGCGGGTGTTAATATTGGGGTTGCAGCAGCAATTGACGGGACAATTCCAAATCAAATAAAGAGAAAAGAATCTAATTCTTTAGAGCTAAGAGTGGGAAATCCATCTGGAGTCATGACCGCTGGAGCGGTAATAGAAATAGTTGATGGACAACCTTATGCAAAATCTGCAATTATGTACCGAACTTTCAGGCCTTTGATGCGTGGAGAAGTTTTAGTTTAAGCGGAAATTCTAATATCACCAGTAACTTGAGTTCGGTGCATTATTCTTCTGGTGTTTGGATCAAATGAATCTCTTTTATGAAGAACAAAAAGGTTTTTCCACATCAATACTTCGTTAGCCTTCCATTTTTGCGTCCATGTGTATTTATCATTGGTAGCATGAGACCAAATTTGATCTAGAAGCCTTTCGCTTTCCTCAACTTTCATTCCAACAATATAAGCGTGAGGTCTTCTGCCTAGAAACAATGATTTTTTATTTGTATTTGGATCTTTAAAAACTATTGGATGTTTTGCCCCAAGAGTTTTTGATGGATCTGAAACTTCTTCAAAACCCTTCCTAAGTTGACCTGCACTATTATGTGCCGCATCGTGTATTAAAATTTTACCTTCAATCTTTTGCTTAAGTTCATTAGGCATATCTTCATAGGCTGCAATCATATTAGCAAAATGAGTATCACCTTGGTTTTCAGGAACTTCTAATGAATATAAAATTCCTGCTTTCGGAGGAATATCTTGATATGTCATATCCGAATGCCAAGTTGCTTCACCGTCACCTAAAATACCAGTAGGCTTGCCTTCCTTTTTAACATTCGAGATGACATTGATTTCTGGGTGATCTTTAGAAAATTTTATTCCGTAAGGATTTGGCGCTGGAAGATCCAACTCACCAAAATTTTTACTAAATTTTATTAAATCAGGATCAGTTAAATTTTGGTTTTTAAAAACTAAAACTAAATTTTCATCCCATGCTTTATTGATCTCAGATATTTTTTCTTGTTCAAGCTCGTTTCCGAGGTCTACACCTATGATTTCTGCCCCAAGGGTTAAGCCACTCTTTAAAATCTTCATAATTAAATTTTATAATAATTGAATTTTATAGTCAAATATCTAGATATTTTGAATTCCATAGTAAATTAATCTAATGGCACCAAAAAAAAGAATGAAGCTTAGTATTTTTCTAAAATACTTTTCCCCCTTTGAGATTAAAACTAGTTTTCCGAGATAGGTGCCTAGAAATCCAACAAACATCATTGCAATAACTAAAGGTAAATATTCTTCAAAAGAAAAACCAATAAAGAAAAAAGCTAATGATTTAAACAGATGTTGAAAAGTCATCAGTGATCCATGCGTTGCTACATGTTTTAAAGGCGAAAAGTTCATATTTTTAATTAACGTTGCAACAAGTGGACCCGATGCCCCAAATAGAGTTGATAATGATGAAGAAGCTATTGCTCCAAAAAATAAATATTTTTTTCCTATTTTTGGAAATGTTCCAAAAAGAGAATATAGAATAAAAAGACCCACGCCTATTTGACCAGCAGATATTGGAATTGCCTCAACAACTTGAATGCCAAATACTGAGCCAAAAATAGCACCTAAAATAAAGGGTAACATTATTTTTATATCAAGGTCTTTCAACGAGACAAATATTCTGGCAAAATTTGATCCTAGTTGAATTATGCCATGGACTGGTATCAAGGCTAAGGGAGAAACAATAAATGATAAGCCTACTAGCATTAGCATTCCACCTCCCAAACTTATTGCAGTTGATATAAATGAGCACAAAAGATTAAATGCTATTAAAAATAAAGCACCATAAATTGAAATGTCATCGGGCAGTAAAGCGCTTACATCCATTAGATTATTTTTAGATATAGAACCGTTGAAGCAAATAAAGATAAGCTAATCAAAGAACCAATGAATATTAACTTCAAATTTTGAAGTTTAATTTCCTCTAATTTTAAAGAGTAACCCAAAGCAAACAATGCAAGTAAAATTAAATTTTTTGAAATATTTGATATTACGTCGATAGAAGTATTCCATATTTGAGAATAGTATTCATTCCATTGATATGCATCTCCAATCGATCTTAAAATTACAAATATTACGAAGAATATTAAAAATGGAGGAAGTAAATTGAGTACTTTTATTTTAGTCTTATCAAAATTTTTATAGCTAAAGTATAAAGATAAAAAAGGTATCAAAATTATTAAAAATGAGTTCCTTAATAATTTTGTAGTTATTGCAGCATTAAAAGCCTCATTGCTTTGCGTAATATCTTGATAGACAGTGCCCGCAGCTGTAACTTGAGAGGTATCGTGAATAATTGCACCAAGAAATATTCCACCTTTAATAATTTCCGTTTCAAATATGTAATTTGAAAGAAATGGATAAATTATAACTGAGACCATTCCAATGAATGTAATTGTTATTACTGCTAAAGATATTTCTTTTTGACTATTCTTGATAACTGCACTGGCAGCCATGATAGCGGATATACCGCAAATTGCAGATCCAATTGACAATAGTAT
>CBFHHD010000046.1:0-7902 GCA_965655605.1 Candidatus Pelagibacteraceae bacterium
AAATATTTGGAGGTATTGTCGGTCAAACTATAGATTTAGAGACAAGTTATGCATTTAAAGAATTGTTTCTGAATGTATTTAATTCAAGTCATGTTGATTTTAGACAGAAAGATTTGCACTTTGATACATCAAATGAATTTAACTATTTGTTTAATACAAAAATCGAAAATATTGAAGATTGTGATTTTATATTACTTGTTGGAACTAACCCAAGGTTGGAAGCAACTATTGTTAACTCCAAAATTAGAAAAGCAGTCAAAAAAGGTTGCAAAGTTTACTCAATTGGCAACCCTGGTGACCTTCATTATGAATATAAAGTATTAGGTGATAACATTTCAATTATTAAAGATTTAATAGATGGAAAGATATCCCAAGCCAATGAAATCAGAAATAGCAAAAAACCTGCAATAATAATTGGAGAGAGCTCTTTAGATTTCAACTCAAGTAAAGCTACAATTAATTTAACAAAAAAATTATTAAGTGACATTAATCAACTTCAAGGATTTAACATTCTTCACCAATCATCTTGTAACGTAGGCTCTTTAAAGCTTGGGTTGCAATCAGATGATTTAAAAAAGGTTTATTCAGCAGACGTATTGTATTTGTTAAATGCTGATGAAATTAAAGTTCAAAAAGAAAACAATCAATTTATTGTTTACCAAGGTACCCATGGTGGTGAAAACTCTGAAATTGCAGATATTATATTTCCATCGGCTGCATATTCTGAAAAAGATGGATCATATGCAAATTTAGAAGGAAGAATTCAAAAATCATTTAAAGCTAGCTACCCTCCAGGACTAGCAAAAGAAGATTGGAAAATTTTTAAAGATTTATCCTTAGCCTTAGGATTTGATGATAAATTAACATCCTTTGAAGAATTACGAAATAAAATGATAGCAGCATACCCTTCCTTTAAAAACTATAATTATCCCACAGTAGCAAATACTGAAAATTTAAAAATAGAAAACGTTGATAATAACAATTTGAAAATTAGGATTGTAGATACTGATTATTACCAAACAAATATTGTCGCTAGAAACTCAGAAACTATGAGGCAGTGCAAAGAATCTAAAAAAATATCCAAAGAAGAGGAGCTAGTGACTAATGCTGTTTGAGTATTTAAATATAATTTTCCTAGATATTTTAAAAATTTCCGCCCTTCTTATTCCTGTACTGATTGCTGTTGCTATGATCGTGTGGGTAGATAGAAGAGTTTGGGGTCTTGTTCAGTTAAGGAGAGGACCCAATGTTGTTGGACCATTTGGTTTGTTACAAACCGTAGCCGATGCATTAAAATATATCTTAAAAGAAATTATAGTACCTGCTGGTGCAAATAAAATTATATTTATTTTAGCGCCAGTAGTCACCATGTCTTTGGCCTTACTAGCGTGGGCAGTTATACCTTTTGGAGAAGATTTATATGTTACAAATATAAACGTTGGAATTTTGTACCTGTTTGCAGTTTCATCACTAGGAGTATACGGGATAATTATGGCGGGCTGGGCATCAAATTCTAAATACCCATTTCTTGGAGCTTTAAGATCAGCAGCGCAAATGGTCTCTTATGAGGTGTCGATTGGATTTATTATTGTGACAGTTTTACTTTGTGTAGGTTCTTTAAATTTGGTGGATATAGTCGTTGCACAAAAAAAAGTTTGGTTTGCAATCCCACTATTTCCAATGTTTGTAATATTTTTTATCTCCGCATTAGCTGAAACTAATAGACCTCCTTTTGATCTACCGGAGGCTGAAGCCGAACTTGTCTCTGGATATCAGACAGAATATTCAGGTATGATGTATGCTTTATTTTGGTTAGGTGAGTATGCAAACATTTTGTTAATGTGTGCTATTGGTTCAATATTATTTTTAGGTGGATGGCTTTCGCCAATTGATATATTCCCATTTAACGCAATACCATCACCATTGTGGTTAATATTTAAAATTTTACTCTTATTTTTTGTTTTTGCTTTAGTAAAGGCAATAGTTCCAAGATATAGGTATGATCAATTAATGAGATTAGGATGGAAAGTTTTTCTTCCCACATCCTTAGCGTGGGTAATTATTGTGTCAGGTTTTTTAGTGTATTTTGAAATGTTGCCAGGAAAATAAAATGACTTTTAATAGAATTTTAAAAACAATTTTTTTAAGTGAATTTGTGAAAGGTTTATATCTTGCGATCAAATTTATGTTTAAACCAAAGGCAACCATAAATTACCCATTTGAAAAAGGTGCTCTTAGTCCTCGATTTAGAGGTGAACATGCATTGAGACGATATCCAAGTGGTGAAGAGAGATGTATCGCCTGCAAATTATGCGAAGCTGCTTGTCCAGCTCAGGCAATCACAATTGAATCTCAGCCCAAGGATGATGGCTCCAGGAGAACAACTCGATATGATATTGATATGGTTAAATGTATTTACTGCGGTTTATGCCAAGAAGCTTGTCCAGTTGATGCAATTGTACAAGGCCCAAATTTTGAGTTTACTACCGAAACTAGAGAAGAGCTTTATTTCACAAAGGAAAAATTGCTTGAAAATGGCGATAGGTGGGAAAAAGAAATTGGTAACAATTTAAAATTAGATAAAAAATACAGGTAAAAAATCAAAATGTTAGCCCACGCCTTAGTTTTTTATTTATTTTCTTTTATTGCAATAACATCTTCAATTGCTGTTATTTCTTCAAAGAATACCGTTCATGCTGTTTTTTTTCTAATTTTGGATTTTGTTAGCATTTCTTGTTTATTCATAATGATGGGCGCTGAATATTTAGGGATGTTAACACTTATAGTTTATGTAGGGGCTGTAGCAGTTTTGTTTTTGTTTGTTGTTATGATGCTCAATGTAAATTTTAGAGAATTAAAGGCTGGTTTTTTAAGCTATCTTCCTTTTGGCTCATTAATAGGCGTTGTACTTTTAATTGAGCTTGGAATGATGATTGGTACTTGGAAATACAAAGACTTATTTATCAAAACCTCAGAGATTCAAATTAATGACAACCTTTCAAATACAGAGGCAATTGGAAATGTTTTGTACACTGATTTTGTTCAATATTTTCAAATCTCAGGAATGATTTTGTTAGTCGCAATGATAGGTGCAATTTTATTAACTTTTAGAAAAAAAGATAATTTAAAAAGACAAGATATTACAAAACAGGTATCTAGAGAAAGAGAAGATGGTGTTTCTTTGGAAGAAGTAAGCAGTTTTAAGGGCGTCAAGTTAAATGATTGATATTTCTTTAGGTCATTATTTGTTCTTAAGCGCAATAATTTTTACAATAGGAATTATTGGCATCTTCTTAAATAGAAAAAATTTAATTGTGATTTTAATGTCAATTGAACTAATTCTAATATCTG
This sequence comes from Candidatus Pelagibacteraceae bacterium, assembly GCA_965655605.1. Classification (GTDB taxonomy): domain Bacteria; phylum Pseudomonadota; class Alphaproteobacteria; order Pelagibacterales; family Pelagibacteraceae; genus HIMB114. The sequence continues at coordinate 3,352 of CBFHHD010000046.1, forward strand.
TAAATATTAACTTAGTGGCATTTTCTGTCTATTTACAAGATATTGTAGGACAGGTGTTTACAATGTTTGTTCTTACAGTTGCGGCTGGAGAAGCTGCCATTGGTTTGGCTATTTTAGTTACATTTTTTAGAAATAGAGGCAGTATTCATGTTGATGACATAAATACTCTAAAAGGTTGAGATGGCTTATTTAATTATATTTTTACCACTGTTAGGTTTTTTAATTTCAGGCTTGTTTGGCAGAAAACTTGGTGACTTTATTTCACAATTTTTAACAAGCTCTTTAATTTTTATATCTGCATCAATATCAACATACTACCTTTATTTGTTTATTAATGGATCAGATGTTCTTAATTTTGTTATTTTTAACTGGATCACGTCTGGTGACTTAAAAATAAATTGGTCAATATATATAGATACATTAACGGCAGTGATGCTTGTGGTGGTGACCTCAGTTTCATTTTTAGTTCATGTATATTCCATAGGATACATGAGTCATGACCCTGATAAACCAAGGTTTATGGGCTATTTGTCGTTATTTACTTTTGCAATGTTAATGCTTGTCACTTCAGATAATTTTTTACAATTATTTTTTGGTTGGGAAGGGGTTGGTTTAGCCTCATATTTATTAATAGGGTTTTGGTTTAAAAAACCAACTGCAAATGCAGCAGCGATCAAAGCTTTTGTTGTCAATAGGGTTGGTGACTTTGGTTTAGCTATTGGGATATTTTTAATTTACAAATATACAAATAGCCTAAATTTCACTGAAGTTTTTAACTCAATTCCAAATATTCTTGATAAGCAAATTAATTTTTTAGGCATTAATGGCTCTGCTATTACTTTCATTTGCGTTTTTTTATTTATAGGAGCTATGGGAAAGTCTGCTCAATTATTTTTGCATACTTGGCTTCCGGATGCGATGGAAGGACCAACACCGGTATCAGCATTAATACACGCGGCAACAATGGTGACTGCAGGAGTGTTTTTAGTTGTTAGATGTTCTCCAATCTATGAATATTCAACAACGGCACAGACACTAATTATCACTGTTGGTGCTTCTACAGCTTTTTTTGCAGCGACCATTGCACTGGTACAAAATGACATCAAAAGAGTAATTGCATACTCAACTTGCAGTCAGCTAGGTTACATGTTTTTTGCAGCAGGTGTTGGGGCTTACCATATTGCAATTTTTCATTTATTTACGCATGCATTCTTTAAAGCATTGTTATTTTTATGTGCCGGCTCTGTCATTCATAGCTTGCATGAAGAGCAAGATATTAGAAATATGGGAGGGATTTATAAAAAGATACCTTTCACTTATGCTTTTATGGTAATTGGAACTTTAGCTATAACAGGATTTCCTTTCTTATCGGGCTTTTATTCAAAGGATGCCATCCTAGAAGCTGCTTATTTTTCCTCAAATAGTATGGGAGGGTATGCTACGGTGATAGGTGTGGCAACAGCATTATTAACATCAGTTTATTCGTGGAGATTAATATTTAAAACTTTCCACGGTAAATATAGAAACAAAGAATACTCTATTGATAAAGTTCATGAGTCTCCTGTTGTAATTTTAATTCCTTTGGCAGTCTTGGCTATTGGTGCAATTTTTGCTGGATTTATTTTTAAAAGTTTATTTATAGGAGAGGCCCACCAAGATTTTTGGAGTTCAGCAATTTTCTTCAAAGAAGTTTTTGTTTTAGAGCATCCACCTTACTGGTTTTTGTTTACAACTCCAACATGTGGAATTTTAATAATTTTTTTAACTTATTATCTTTATGTTAAGGATGAAAATATTTTAGAAAACTTAAAACAATCCCACAAACCACTTTATGATTTTTTATTAAACAAGTGGTATTTTGATGAGCTGTATGATTTTTTATTTGTTAACCCGGCAAAAAAAATTGGATCAATTTTTTGGAGATTAGGTGATATTAAAATAATTGATGGCTTTGGTCCAAATGGTTTTGCTCAATTTATAAAACTTCTCTCTGATAGGGCGGTTTTGTTTCAAACCGGTTATCTTTATCACTATGCATTTGTCATTTTAATAGGCCTAACAATATTACTAACTTACTTAATAATATGAACGAAATACCAATATTAACGCTTATAACTTTTTTGCCTCTTGTTGGGGTTTTTTTTCTATTATTAACCAGAGGCAACGAAACATTTGTAAACAAGACATCTGGCACAGTTTCCCTTATCACAAGTGGTGTTACATTTGCCGCCTCCTTATTTGCATTAAATAACTTTAATTATTCAGATCCCAATTTTCAATTTGTAGAAGAGCAAAAATGGATTTTTGATTTTGTAAATTATAAAGTTGGTATAGATGGAATCTCCCTATCTTTTATTTTGCTTACCACTTTTATAACTCCAATATGTATCTTAGCCACAATCAATAGCATCAAACATAGACTTAAGGAGTTTTTGATAGCATTGCTTTTAATGGAAACAATGATGATTGGCGTTTTTTGCTCTCTTGATTTGTTTATTTTTTACTTATTTTTTGAAGCTGGGCTAATTCCGATGTTTTTAATAATAGGTATTTGGGGCGGTGAAAAAAGAGTTTATTCAGCGTTTAAGTTTTTCCTTTATACTTTATTTGGCTCAATCTTTATGTTGGTTTCAATTATCTTTATATTTTTTGATACAGGTACCTTAGATGTTGAAAAACTTTTAAGTATTGAAATAAATAAAGATTATCAAAAATATTTATGGCTTGGTTTCTTTGCGTCATTTGCTATTAAAACTCCGATGTGGCCTGTACATACATGGTTACCAGACGCTCATGTTGAAGCACCGACATCGGGTTCCGTAATTTTGGCAGCTATCCTGTTAAAAATGGCTGGTTACGGTTTTATTAGATTTTCACTTGGACTGTTTCCAGATGCATCAATTTACTTTGCACCCTTAGTGTTCGTATTAAGTATAATGGCAATTATCTATACTTCTCTAGTCGCATTAATTCAAAAAGATATGAAAAAGCTAATAGCTTATTCTTCAGTTGCACACATGGGCTTTGTGACGATTGGAATTTTTGTTTTCAATAAAGAAGGTATCGAAGGAAGTGTTTTTCAAATGATAAGTCATGGTATTATTTCTTCAGCATTATTTTTATGCGTTGGTATTGTGTACGATAGAATGCACACTCGCCAAATTTCAGATTATGGTGGAGTGGTTAATGTTATGCCAAAATACGCTATAATGTTTATGGTATTTACATTAGGAAGTCTCGGCTTGCCTGGCACAAGTGGATTTGTGGGTGAAATTATGGTTTTGATTGGATCATTTAAATATAATTATTGGATCGCTTTTTTTGCAGCTTCTGGTGTAATTCTGTCTGCTTGTTATAGTTTATGGATGTATAGGCGGGTTGTCTTTGGAGAAATTGTAAATGATAATGTCAAAGGTTTAAAAGATATGACAAAAAACGAGTATTTAATTTTGACTCCACTTTTAATAATGACATTGGTTTTAGGCTTTTATCCAAATCTTGTTTTAGATTTAATTTCATCAAGTGTAGATAAGATCTCAAGTGATTTTAACAATTATTTAAACATTGCGAACTCAGTGAGGATCAAGTGATTGATTTCGAAAGTATACTTCCTGAAATTTTTTTGACGCTATCTATTTTGTTTTTATTAGTGTTTGGCGTTTATAAAAAAGATAGCTTTGGATCAGTTAAAAAATTTACGATTTTAATTTTATTTTTATGTATTCCAATTGTTTATTTAAACTATGAATTTCAAATAATGGTATTTAATAACAATTATAAGACTGATGTTTTTTCAAATCTTTTAAAAATATTAATTTTAATATCATCGGCATTTTCATTAATTTTTACAGGTCAGTATTTAAAAAATAATAATATTAATAAATTTGAATATATGATTTTAATTTTAACAGCTACTCTTGGAATGTTTGTGATGGTTAGTTCAAATAATCTTATTGGTTTGTATTTGGGTATAGAGTTACAGTCATTATCGCTGTATGTCCTGTCTTGTATCCAAAGAGATTCTCTAAAATCTTCAGAATCTGGCGTAAAGTATTTTGTGTTAGGTGCACTTTCATCTGGTCTTTTTCTATATGGATGTTCATTGGTTTACGGTTTTACCGGATCAACCAATTACTTGATTATAAATCAAAACTTTAGCTCAGATAACATTGGGTTAATATTTGGATTAGTATTTATTATTGTTGGCTTAGCATTTAAGATTTCTGCCGTTCCATTTCATATGTGGACACCGGATGTTTACGAGGGTTCCCCGACATCTGTAACCGCTTTTTTTGCATTAGCCCCTAAAGTTGCAGGTATTGGAGCTTTTATAAACATTTTGTTTATTGCTTTTGACAAAGCTTTTATTGAGTGGAAAACAATCATTATTTTTATATCAGTTGGTTCAATGATACTTGGTTCTGTTGCTGCAATTGGGCAAACGAATATTAAAAGACTAATGGCCTATAGTAGCATTGGCCACATGGGTTACGCTTTAGCTGGATTGGTTACCGGGAGCGTAGATGGAATAGCATCCACGATAACTTATAT
>CBFHHD010000047.1:0-7555 GCA_965655605.1 Candidatus Pelagibacteraceae bacterium
AAAAGAAAAAAAAATCAATATTGAATTTGTATCAGCAAATCCAACAGGACCATTGCATGTTGGTCATTGTAGAGGCGCAGTTTATGGTGACGTTCTTGGAAACCTTCTTAAATATTGCGGTGATGACGTAACTAAAGAATACTACATAAATGATTACGGAAACCAGATTATTTTATTTGTTAAATCTGTGTACGCAAGAATTTTAGAAATTAAAAAAAATATTAAATTCCCCATAGATGAAAATCTTTATCCAGGTGAATATATCAAAGAAATAGCTCACGATGTAGTTAAAGAGCTTGAATTAGAAAACTATGATGATTTTGAAAAAATACAAAATGAATTAACAAACATATCAATTAGTTGCGCAATGAAAATTGTTAAACATAATTTAAACGATTTGGGAATTAAGCATGATAAATTTGTTTCAGAGACAGATATTGTTAAAAATAAAACGTTATCAAAAGCATTGGAAGTTCTTAAGAATAATGGTGATATTTATTATGGTGTTCTACCCAAACCAAAAGGTGATTCTGAAGATTGGGAGCCAAGGGAGCAGTTGCTTTTTAAATCAACCAAGTATGGAGATGATATTGACCGAGCGTTACAAAAGTCAGATGGATCATGGACATATTTTGCCAATGATATCGCTTACCATTTTGACAAACTAAATAGAGATTTCGACTCCTACATAAATATTCTTGGCGCTGACCACGCTGGTTATATTAAGCGTTTAAATTCTGCAGTCAGTGCAATGAATGTTTCAAAAAAATTTGAAATTAAAATATCTCAAATTGTAAAACTTTTTAAATCTGGCAAGCCATTTAGAATGTCAAAAAGGGCAGGGGATTTTATATTAACTAAAGAATTGCTTGACGCAGTTGGGAAAGACGCGACTAGATTTATGATGGTTTATAGAAGTTCACAATCACCTCTAGATTTTGATTTTGATCTTGTTAACGATAAATCAAAAGACAATCCTATTTTCTATGTCCAATATGCATGTGCAAGGCTTAACTCTTTATTTGAAAAATCCAATCTTGATATTGAGACAAAAATTTTGAATGTAAAAACTTCAAATTTAGATCATGAAATTGAAATAAACTTAATCAAAAAAATTTTAGAATGGCCTAAAATAATTAATTTGTGTCATAAAAATTTAGAAGTTCATCATATTCCATATTATCTATATGAATTATCATCTGAATTTCATCATTATTGGAATGCGGGTAAACAACATAATGATCTAAAAATAATTGAAAATACCAATAAAGAAATTGTAAATTCTAGACTTTTTTTAATGCAGAAAATATACTTTATATTGAAATTGGGTCTTAAGTTATTGGATGTTAGCGTACCTAAAAAAATGTAATGAAATATGTTAAAGTAATAAATTCAATAATTTCAATTATGTTCTTCTTTTTTATAATTAAGTTTTATATCTCAGTTGATTTTTTGAATAAAAAAAATACCTCTAGAAATAATTATAATAAATTTCTAGAACGCTCTATTAATGAATTAAATACAATTAAAACAAATAATAATTTTAAAGAATTTAAAGATAATTCAAAATATTTTAAAAAAAATACTGAGGAAAAAAAATTTTGGCAATTACTAAAAAAAAATTAATACCTTTAATTATTGGTCTGAATGGTCCGTATCTTACTAATGAAGAAATAAAAATTATAAGAAATAATTTGATATTCGGATTTGTTATATTTCAAAGAAATATTGTATCGTTAATACAACTTAAAAATTTAATTAGCCACATCAATTCATTATCTGATCATGAACCTGTAATTATGATTGACCATGAGGGTGGTAGGGTAAATCGTTTTAATAAAATTTTTGATCAAAAAAAATATAGTGCTGAATATTTCTCAAATTTATTTCTAACAAATAAAAAAAGTTTTAGAAAAAATTTTGATTTTTTTATAAACTTTAATATTAAATTGTTTAAATTTCTTGGTATCAATACGGTTGCATATCCTTCATTAGATTTGAGGTATAAAAAAACACATGATGTTATAGGAAATAGGGCATTTTCTAACAAGGTGTATCTGGTAAAGAAAATAGCCAATCTATTTATTTGTGCATATCAAAAAAAAGGTATTTCATGCATTGCCAAACATGCACCAGGCCACGGCTTAGCATCGGCAGATAGTCACTTCAAACTTCCAATTGTTAGAGAGAATACAGGCTATTTACTCAAAAATGATTTTGCTTGTTTTAATAAACTCTCTTCACATTTCTTAATGACAGCACATATCAGGTATATAAATTTTGATGAGAATATCGCTACATATTCAAACAAAATTATTAAATTATTAAGGAAAGAGTATTCATACAAAGGTTTAATAATGACAGACGATATATGCATGAAGGCTCTTAAAGAATCTCTTTATAAAAGAGTAACTCAACCTTTGATTGCAGGTTGTGATATAATTTTACATTGTAATGGAAATATTAATGAAATCAAAAAAATTACGAGTATCTTAAGTTAATGAATGAGTCTTTAGAAGTTTCAAAAAATAAAGAATTAAAAAATACAAACAATCTATCCTTGGATTTAAGTATTGATAATTATGAATGACCCTTAGATTTACTTTTAGATCTGGCAAAAACTCAAAAAGTAGATTTAATGAAAATTTCAATTGTCCAATTGGTTGATCAATACATTGCGTATGTTGACAAGATTAAAAAAAATTTAGAGGTTGCGGCTGATTTTTTAGTGATGGCATCTTGGTTGGCATATTTAAAATCAAGATTACTTTTACCCGAAGACGATGATGATGAGTTCTCGGCATCACAAATGGCAGAGAAATTAAAAATGCAACTAAGAAAGTTGGAAATGATTAGATTGTTTTCAGACCAGCTTATGACTAAAAAACAAATGGGGGTTGATATTTTCTATAGAGGATTAAGGGAAAGAATTAGAACAAAGAATACTCCACAATATTCAGTTTCATTATATGAATTAATTAAATCATATGCTGATTTCAAAAGAAGAAAAACTTTTTCAACAATGAAAATTTCCAAAATGCAAACTTATACAATGGAAGATGCTATAAAAAAAATAACTTCAATGTTTTCAAAATTAAAAGATTGGTATGATCTCAAAGATCTTGTGCCTCAAAATTTTATCAAAAAAAAAAATTTAAGAAAAACTGGTCACGCAGGATCTTTTGTTGCAAGCTTAGAATTGGTCAGAGAGGGCGATTTGTTAATCAAGCAAAAGGAATTGTTTGATAATATATTTGTTAAGGTAAAAAATGAGCAAAAATGAAAAAAATTTAATTGAAGCTTTATTGTTTTCAGCCAGCGAGCCTTTAGATGTAGCTACTATTAAATCTAAGGTAAAACCTGGCACTGATATTTTAAAAATATTATATTCTATTCAAAAAGATTATGAAGATAGGGGTGTAAAATTAATTAATCTGGCAAACAAATGGTCCTTTAGAACATCTGAAACGCTATCTGGTAAATTAAAAAAAGAAACGATAGTTCAAAAAAAATTATCTAAAGCTGCGATAGAAACGCTTGCGATTATTGCTTATCATCAACCTGTAACACGATCAGAAATTGAAGAAATAAGAGGTGTTTCATTTAGCTCTGGAACTTTAGAAATATTATTTGAGCTTGAATGGGTCAAACCATCTGGAAGAAAAGAAATACCAGGAAAGCCACTTATGTATATTACTACTGATAAATTTCTTAATCATTTTAACATTAATACATTAGATGACCTGCCAAACGCAGATGAATTAATGGCAGCCGGCTTGATAGACAGTAGAGTTGATAGTTCAATATTTGGAACAGCTAAATTTGCTGAAAATGAAAAAATCGAGGCCAAAGAGAATATCTATTCAGATATTGATGATATGATTTCTGATACACTAGAAAACAATCCAAATAACCAGAGCAATAATAAATAACTTGTTTTAAATCTTTAATTATCTATAATTAAGTTATGAGCATAGGTTTTTGGCAAATTGGTATCGTTGTAGTTTTAGTTGTACTGCTTTTTGGAAGAGGCAAAATTTCTGAATTAATGGGCGATGTTGCCAAAGGTATTAAGAGTTTTAAAAAAGGCTTATCAGACGAACCTGAGAATAAGTCTATTTCAGATAACGACAACAATAAATCAGAGAGTTAATACATGCCTCAGATAGGTTGGTCTGAGTTACTAGTCATAATAGTTTTGGCAGTTTTGATAATCGGTCCAAAAGACTTGCCAATTGTTATGAAAAAAGTTGCTTCATCTATAAAAAAAGTAAAATCTTACGTTTCTAATATTCAAGATGACATCGAACATGCTGTTGATTTAGATATAGAAAACGAAAAAGATAAAGACAAAAAAAACAAATCATAGATGCTTAATAAAAAATCTACTGTTAGCGAACATCTTATAGAATTACGAGGAAGACTGGTAAAATCAATCGTATTTTTAGTATTAGCTTTTATAGTTTGTTATATTTTTTCAGACAAAATATATAACTTTTTACTAGAGCCATATGCTCAATCTGTAAGAGAAGATGGCCAAAATCGAAGATTGATATTTACAGCGCTTCACGAGACATTTTTAACTTACGTAAAGTTAGCTTTTTTTGCCGCTTTCTTTTTTTCATGTCCTATAATTTTGATTCAAATTTGGAAATTTATTGCACCTGGTCTTTATAAGGACGAGAAATTAGCATTACTACCTTTTTTAATTGCAACACCAATACTTTTTATTTTAGGCGGTATGTTAGTTTATTATCTGATCATGCCTCTGGCTGTCGATTTTTTTATTTCATTTGAAAAGGCTTCAATAAACGGTTCTTTACCAATTGAATTAGAACCAAAAGTAAATGAATACCTTTCTTTAGTTATGAGGTTGATTTTAGCTTTTGGTTTAAGCTTTCAATTACCGGTATTGCTTACACTGCTTGCGAAGGTTGGATTTATTGATGCTGAATATTTAAAAACCAGAAGAAAATATGTGGTTATAATTATTTTTAGTGTTGCGGCTGTGTTAACACCCCCAGACCCAATTACTCAAATTGGTTTAGCTTTACCATTATTGTTGTTATATGAAATATCTATATATACTGTGAGATTAGTAGAGAAGAAAAATGCTTAATATAAAAGATATCAGATCTAAGCCAGATTTTTTTATAGAAAATTTATCTAAAAGAAACATTGAGGATCCTAAAAAGGTTGTCCAAGACATTATTGATAAAGATAAAAGCTACCGATTAATATTAGAAAAAAAAGAAAAATTATTAAGTGAGAGAAACTCTATATCCAAGGATTTGGGAAAAAATAAAAATGATAAAGAAAAATTTGAAACACTAAGTAAAAAAGTTAGCGATATCAAAGTTGAAATTCAAAACCTTGAAAAAGATACTGATAAGCTCAAAAAAGAATTAGATAATATATTACTTTCAATTCCAAATATTCCAGATGAAAGTGTGCCAGTGGGTAATAATGAGAGTTCAAATGTTGAAATAAAAAAAAATGGAGAATGTAAAGTTGATAAAAAAATTCTACCGCATGATGAACTTGGTGAAAAAATTGGTAAAATAGATTTTGAAACAGCTGTAAAATTATCAGGTTCAAGATTTGTTATATTAAAGGAGAACTTAGCAAAATTAGAAAGGGCGCTGATAAATTTTATGCTAGATACTCATGTTGAGGAAAATGGTTACACAGAATATAGCGTACCTGTGATTGTTAACGAGAAAACTATGTATGGCACAGGGCAACTACCAAAATTTAGAGAGGCTCAATTTCAATTAAATAATGACCAATGGCTCATTCCTACAAGTGAGGTTAGCCTAACAAATATGGTTGCTGATAAAATTTTAGAATATGAAAAATTACCCTTAAGATTTGTCAGTGCAACACAATGCTTTAGAGCAGAAGCTGGATCAGCTGGAAAAGATACAAAAGGTATGATTAGGCAACATCAGTTTACTAAAGTAGAGCTTGTATCAATTATTCAGCCTGAATTTAGATTCAAAGAACTTGATCGTAAGCTTAGTTGCGCTGAAAGTATCCTTAAAAAACTAGAATTGCCATATAGAGTGATGCTGCTTTCAACAGGAGACATGGGTTTTAGTGCTGAGAAAACATTTGATCTTGAAGTCTGGTTGCCCAGTCAAAATCAATACAGAGAAATCTCAAGTTGCTCATCTTGCTCCGTATTTCAGGCAAATAGAATGAAAGCTAGATATAAAAGCCTAGAAGGAAAAAATGAATTTGTTGCTACTTTAAATGGATCTGGATTGGCTGTAGGGCGAACAATTGTAGCTATCTTAGAAAATTATCAAAATTCTGACAATACTGTATCAGTACCAGAGGTATTAAAAAAATATATGGGTGGTTTAGATAAGATCTGATGGCGGAGAGGGTGGGATTCGAACCCACGAATGAGTTGCCCCATTGCCGGTTTTCAAGACCGGTACTTTCAACCGCTCAGTCACCTCTCCGTTGATGAGTGTTTAAGCGATCATTAGTATCTTTTCAACTAAAAAAAAAACTCTAATCAAAATTCGATACAGATACTGATTATTAAGCTTATTTAGTTTTAGAAATTAAATCTGAATTCAAATTTTGATACTTCGGCATAAACTTTGTCCAAGCTTGGGTTAGAGCATTGACAAATTTTTGAATATCTTCTTTTGAATGACTTGGTGTTGGAGTTATTCTAATTCTCTCTGTACCCTTTGGTACTGTTGGAAAGTTTATAGGTTGAACATAAACTTGATGTTCTTCTAAAAGGTAATCACTCATTTTTTTACAAAGTTTACTCTCACCAATAATAACTGGAATAATATGTGAACCTGAATCTAAAAATGGAATTCCGGCCTTGTCTAATTCTGATTTTACGTATTTTACGTTTTCAAAAAATTTGGATCTGATATTTGGGTTATCTTGAACTGTTTCCACACTCTTCAAGGTACCGGCTGCAACAGCAGGGCACATTGATGTTGTAAAAATGAAACCTTTTGAAAAACTTCTCACAAAATCAATAATAGTTTCTGATGAAGCTATGTATCCACCAGCTAAACCAAAAGCTTTCGCCAATGTGCCATTAATGATGTCAATTTGATCTGCCACACATTCTTGTTCAGCAATACCTGCAGCATTAGGACCGTATAGGCCAACTGCATGCACTTCATCTAAATATATTAAAGCACCATGATCCTGTGCAATTTCAACAATATCTTTTAGAGGAGCAAAGTCTGCTTCCATGGAATAAACGGACTCTAAAACTATCATTTTAGGTCTATTAAATGGAATACCTTTTAAAACTTGAGATAAATGGTGAGCGTCATTATGTTTGTATATTACCTTTTCACGTTTACTTGCCCGAATTCCTTCAATCAAAGATGCATGGTTTAGTTCATCACTTAATACCAAGCAATTGTCTAAGGCAGACAATATAGAAGTTAGTGCAGAATCATTTGCACTATATCCAGAGTTGAATGCTAATGCTCTTTCTTTATTATGAAGTTTTGCAATTTTTTTTTCTAATTCCACATGAAATCTTGTTGTTCCAGATATGTTACGA
>CBFHHD010000048.1:0-7516 GCA_965655605.1 Candidatus Pelagibacteraceae bacterium
CTAATTATATCTTTTAAAACTTTTAGATATCTTATCGTTAATAAATTTTTAAGATTAAAAATAGTTCTGATATTTTTTCCAGCCCATTCATATTTAATGTTTTCCTTTAATACCGAAAAAGACATATTGCTTTTTTGATATTCTACGCCCAATTCTTTAAGTAATTTTATAAAGTTTGGATAGTTTTTGTTATTGAAAACAATAAAGCCGCTATCATAGTTCTCATTTTCATTTTCTAAATGATGGGTGTGAGTGTGCCCACCTAAATAATCATTCTTTTCTATTATTGTAATTTCAAATTGATTTCTTAGCAAATAGGCTGACGTTATTCCTGATATACCTGAACCTACGATTAATAGCTTTTTCATTTTTTGGTAAACTCAAATGCTTGAAGAGCTGCTGTACGTGCTTCTTTATGATTTACTATTGGTTCTACATAATCTCTTTTTAAATTAAAATTGATTAATTTTGCATCATTCTCTGGTAGTTCCCAGGGCTGATGTATAAACTTTTTTGGTAAATTTTTTAAACTGGGTATCCAGTATTTAACAAATTCACCTTCTGTATCAAATTTTTCACCTTGCGTAATTGGATTGAAGATTCTGAAGTATGGAGCCGCATCAGCACCGCAGCCAGCAATCCATTGCCATCCAGAAACATTGTTTGCTACATCATAATCAAGCAAAGTATCTTTGAAATATTTTTCACCTTCAATCCAATTTATTCTAAGATGCTTTACTAAAAAAGAGCCCACAACCATCCTCAATCTATTGTGCATCCATCCAGTTTCATAAAGCTGTTTCATTGCTGCATCAACTATTGGATAACCTGTTAAACCTTTTTTCCATCTATCTAAATTTTTTAAATTTTTTGACCAAGGAAAATTATCAAAGTTTTTTCTTAAGTTCTTTTCTAGCATTATTGGAAAATGGTTTATTAAATGGTATGCAAATTCTCTCCAACCAATTTCATTTACAAATTTTGTAACACCGGTTTTTTTATTCTTAATTTTAGTACAATGATGATAAATTTTTTTTGGTGAAATTTCACCAAATGCTAAATGAGGAGATAATTTAGAAGTACCATCAATGGCAGGCAGGTCTCGTTGTGTATCATATGCATTAATACTGTTTTTAACAAAATTCGTAAGTTTTAATGTGGCGGAATCTTCCCCAGGACTCCAATATTTTTCAAATTTTTCATACCAATTTTCTTTTGGTAAAATTTTATTTATTTCGTCTGTATTGTTATTTTTTACAATTTTATTTTTTTTAATTCCATTATTGAAAGACTTCATATTCTTTAAATACAAACCTTCAGCATTTCTCCAATAAGGTGTAAAAACTTGAAAGGGTGTGTTGTCTTTTTTTCTACATTTAGATGGTTCTTGAAGTAAATTTGATCCAAATACCTTAAATTTTATCGACTTTTTTTCTATAATCTTGATTACTTTATCTTCAATTTTCTCTTCATTAGGAGAAAATATTTTATTCCAACAAATTTCATTAATTTTATGCTCTTCTATTAATTTTTTTACAAAAACATCTTCTTGATTGTTAGAAAAAATAAATTTCAAACCATGATTTTCAAGTTTTTTTTCAAAATTTATAATAGTTTTGCAAAGCCACCACTTTTGAGCTGATCTTTGATCAAATTTTTTTTTGTCATAAGAAAAAAAAACAAAACCACCTTCATTATTTTCGGAAAAATAAGAGAGCGCTTCGTTTTCTATCAACCTAAAGTCATTTCTTAACCAATAAATAAGCATAATTTTAAAAAAAAAACTGTTAATTCATTAACAAAATCAACAAATTTTTATATATTTTTTTAAATTATTTCTCTTGCTATAAATAATAAAAAGGTATTTAAACTGATCCTAGGGAGACAAAATTGAGCGCACAATTAAATCAGCATTTAGGTAAAAAATTAAGATTAAGAAGAACCTCTCTAGGATTAACACAAACTCAAGTTGCAAAAGCCATAAACGTTACTTTCCAACAAATTCAGAAATACGAAAAAGGAACAAATGGAGTTAGTTCTGCAAGACTATTACAACTTGCTAATTTTCTAAAAGTTCCAATTAAATACTTTTTTGAGGACTACCAAGATTTCACTGGCAACACAGAAACTGCTCCAGATAATAAAGATCTAAACTTTAGTTTTTTATTAAAGCTTTTTGGCGATATGGAGACACAACAAAAGCAAAAACTTTTGGAAATTATAAGCAATAATAACAGCAATATCAGAAAAGTTATTTAGTTTGGCTCCCCGGGCCGGACTCGAACCAGCGACCCAGCGATTAACAGTCGCTTGCTCTACCAACTGAGCTACCGGGGAATAATTGGATTAATATATTATTTTTTTACCAAGACAATATTTTTTTTGGAGGCCACGCCCAGAATCGAACTGGGATACAAGGATTTGCAATCCTCTGCGTAACCATTCCGCCACGTGGCCATCATTTGAAATTGTTATTTGAATGGAGATATATATAAACTGCGATAGAATTCAATAAAATGTCTAATTTCGGTTCATATACTCATAAAAGCATTGAAGATAGGATCTATAAGTACTGGGAAAAAAATAATTGTTTTAAACCAAAAAAAAATAAATCAAAAAAAACCTTTTCAATTGCTATTCCACCGCCCAATGTAACAGGTAGTCTGCACATGGGTCACGCCTTAAACAACTCTATTCAAGATCTTTTAATAAGATTTAATCGCAATAAGGGTATTGAAACTTTGTGGCAACCCGGGACAGATCATGCCGGTATCGCTACGCAGTTAGTTGTAGAAAAACAATTGGCTGAAAAGGGGATTTCAAGAAATGACTTGGGTAGAGAGGGGTTTTTAAAAAAAGTTTGGGAATGGAAAGAAAAATCAGGCAATACAATTACATCTCAATTAAAAAGATTGGGTTCTTCGTGTGACTGGTCCAAAGATCGTTTTACGATGGATGATGGAATGTCAAAAGCGGTTACCAAAGTGTTTGTTGATCTTTATAATAAAAAATTAATTTACAAAGATTTAAAATTAACTAATTGGGATACGAAATTAAAAACAGCAGTTTCAGATTTGGAGGTAGTTCAAAAGGACACCACTGGTAAACTATACTACATAAAATATAAACTTAAAAACTCTAATGATACAGTCACAATTGCAACAACGAGGCCAGAAACTATGTTTGGTGATACTGCAATTGCAGTTCATCCAGATGATAAAAGATATAAAAAAATAATTGGAGAGGACGTTATAATCCCAATATCTAACAGGGTAATAAAAATTATCAAAGATGATTATGCTGATCCAGAACAGGGGTCAGGTGCAGTTAAAATCACACCAGCCCATGACTTTAATGACTATCAAGTAGGCACAAGAAATAAATTGGATTTTATAAATATTTTAAATAAAGACGGAACTTTAAATGAAAATGTTCCTATTGCTTATCAAAATATAGACCGATTTGATGCACGAAAGAAATTAATTCAGCAATTAGAAACTTTAGAAATTTTAGAAAAAGTGGATAATATTAAGCATGCTGTCCCTTACGGAGACAGAAGTAACACTATTATTGAACCCCTTTTAACTGAACAATGGTTTGTTGATGCAAAAAAATTGGCCAAAGAAGCAATTAAAAAAGTAAAAAAAAAGGAAACAAGTTTTTTTCCAGACAACTGGAAAAAAACTTATTTTCAATGGATGGAAAATATCGAACCATGGTGTATCTCTAGACAACTTTGGTGGGGACATCAAATTCCAGCTTGGTATACTCCTAATAGAAATATTATAGTTGCAAATGATTTTAAAGAAGCCAAAAAAATTTGTAAAAAAAAATATAAAAAAAATTTATCATTAACCAGAGAGAACGACGTACTTGATACTTGGTTTTCATCAGCTTTGTGGCCATTTGCTACATTGGGTTGGCCAAAGAAAACATATGAATTAAAAAGATTTTACAGAACATCAGTATTGGTAACTGGTTTTGATATTATTTTTTTCTGGGTGGCAAGAATGATGATGATGGGCCTTCATTTCATGAAGGAAGTTCCTTTTGAGAAAATTTACGTACACGCACTTGTGAGAGATGAAAAAGGGCAAAAAATGTCGAAATCAAAAGGAAATGTAATTGATCCATTAACAATAATTGACGAATATGGAGCAGACGCTTTGCGATTTACGCTTATATCTATGTCTTCACCAGGTCGAGACGTAAAACTTTCCATTGATAGAGTAAAAGGTTATAGAAATTTTTTAACAAAAATTTGGAATACATTTAATTATTGTCAAATGAATAGTGTATTTGAATCAAAAAATATAAAATTATCTAATATTAAAAATCCTGCAAATAAATGGATATTGCAAACATTGAATCAAAATAAAATTCAAATAAATAAACTTATTGAAGATTTTAGATTCGATGAAGCCGCAAAGGTAACTTATTTGTACATTTGGAATAATTTTTGCGATTGGTATATCGAATTTTCTAAACCTTTGCTCTCTTCAAAGGATAAAAATTTAGTTAAAGAAACTAAAGGTGTATTAAACTATGTTCAAAAAGAAAATTTAGGTTTGCTTCACTGTTTTATACCTTTTGTTTCAGAGGAATTGTGGCATTTAAGCGGTTATAAGAAAAAGACAAAAAGTGATTTGATAAGTTTTATATGTGAGAAAAATACAAAATTAAAAGCTTCAAAAAGTGCAGATAAAATTAGTTTTATAATCAGTTTTATTAATGACTTAAGATCCTTTAAATCTAAGATGTTAGTGTCACCAGGCAGTATGGTAAATATAAATATCAACCTAATTAATAAAGATTTAAAAAAAATAATTATAGAGAATGAGAGTATTTTAAAAAAAATGGGAAGAATTAGTGAATTTAAAACCAATGAAAATGACAGGGGTAATATCAAAACAACTTTAGCTGGCAAGGAATTCATTATTAATTTTGGAAAAGAAATTGACCTAGACAATCAAATTAAAACTTTGGAAAAAAAAATAAGCAATATTGATAATCAAATAAATATTGCAATAAACAAATTAAATAACGATAATTTTGTTAAAAAAGCTCCTAAAGAAATTGTTAAACAAGAAAAAGAACTTTTAGATACCAATAAAAAAGAATATAAAACTCTTAAAGAAATATTAAGTAATTTAAAATGAAATTTGATAAATCAAAATTACCAAGTAGACACACTACAGTAGGCCCTGAGAGAGCTCCTCATAGATCTTTTTATTATGCTATGAATTTAACCCAAGAAGACATTGCTAAACCTTTTGTTGGTGTTGTCTCAACATGGAATGAAGCCGCTCCTTGTAATATTGCTTTAATGAGACAGGCCCAAAGTGTTAAAAAGG
Source organism: Candidatus Pelagibacteraceae bacterium (assembly GCA_965655605.1). Lineage (GTDB taxonomy): Bacteria > Pseudomonadota > Alphaproteobacteria > Pelagibacterales > Pelagibacteraceae > HIMB114. The sequence continues at coordinate 5,355 of CBFHHD010000048.1, forward strand.
GCGTTCATGAAAATCATGGAACCCCAAGAGAATTTTGCACAATTACTGTAACAGACGGTATTGCAATGGGTCATGAAGGCATGAAATCTTCACTAATTTCCAGAGAGGTTATTGCAGACTCTACTGAATTAACGGTCCGAGGTCATTGCTATGATGCATTAGTTGGAATAGCCGGATGTGATAAATCCCTCCCAGGTCTTATGATGGCAATGTGTAGATTAAATGTACCAAGTGTTTTTATGTATGGAGGATCAATATTACCGGGAAAATTTAAAGGTAAAGATGTAACTGTTGTCGATGTCTTCGAAGGCGTTGGTATGCATGAAGCCGGAAAAATGTCTGATGCGGAACTTGAGGAGCTTGAACTAGCCGCGTGCCCTTCAGCTGGTGCATGTGGGGGTCAATTTACGGCCAATACTATGGCTTGTGTTTCAGAGGCCATTGGTTTAGCTCTACCTTATTCATCTGGTACACCTGCACCTTACGAGGAGCGAGACAAATATGCCACGGAAAGTGGTAGACAAGTGATGGAGCTTTTGAAGAAAAAATTAAGACCAAGAGATATCGTTACGATAGAGTCTTTAAAAAACGCCGCTGTAATAGTCGCGGCAACTGGCGGATCAACCAATGCAGCGCTGCATTTACCAGCTATCGCAAATGAATGTGGTCTTAAATTTGATATTATGGATGTTGCTGAAATTTTCAAAAAAACACCTTATTTGGCAGATCTAAAACCAGGTGGAAAATATGTTGCAAAAGATATGTTTGAGGCTGGTGGTGTACCCATGTTACTAAAAACTTTACTAGATGGTGGTTACATAAATGGTGATTGCTTAACTGTGACTGGAAACACAATGAATGAAAATCTAAAAAACGTCAAATTTAATGAAAACCAAAATGTTATCAGACCATATACAAATCCAATTACTAAAACAGGAGGTGTTGTAGGTCTTAAGGGAAATTTAGCAGAAGGTGGAGCGATTGTTAAGGTCGCTGGTATGAAAAAATTAAACTTTAAAGGTAAAGCAAAATGTTTTGATTGTGAAGAGGATGCTTTCAAAGCAGTTAAAGAGAAAAAATATCAAGAAGGTGATATATTGGTTATCAGATATGAAGGACCCAAAGGCGGTCCTGGCATGAGGGAAATGCTTTCAACTACGGCAGCTATATATGGACAAGGAATGGGTGAGAAAGTTGCATTAATAACAGACGGAAGATTCTCTGGGGCAACAAGGGGTTTTTGCATTGGCCATGTATCACCAGAAGCACATATCGGTGGCATGATTGGTCTTCTAAAAGACGGAGATGAAATTGAAATTGATGCAGATAAAGGAACAATTCACGTTAACCTTGATGACAATGAAATAAAAAAAAGAAAGTCAGAATGGAAACCAAGAGAGTTGAATTTTGGAAGTGGTACATTATGGAAGTATGCTCAAAGTGTTGGTGACGCAACAAATGGGGCGGTTACACATCCTGGTGGATCTAAAGAAAAGTCTTCTTACGGAGATATTTAATCTAAATGAAAGTATTACCAATCATTATTTGTGGTGGTGCTGGCACAAGGTTATTTAAAGAGAATAGTGAAAATTTACCAAAACAATTTATAGATTTTGGTGGTTGGACAATGTTCGGCAAAACATTAAATCGCGTTAGATCAAACTTATATTTACCACCTATAATTAGCACAAACATAAAGTATTTAGATTTAGTAAAAAAACATTTAAAAAAAAATAATTTTTTGAATTATAAAATTATTTTAGAGCCAAGCAAAAAAAATACAGCACCAGCAATATTGTCCTCGTGTCTATTGCCTGAAATTAGCTCTAAACAACCAATTTTATTTTTGCCTTCAGATCAATTAATTGATGAAAAAAAAAAGTTTAACGATGCAATTAAAAAGAATTTAAAAAAAATAGATTATAAGGATATATTTATATTTGGCATTAAGCCCACAGAAGCTTCTGATCAATTTGGTTATTTTTTTAGAAAACCAAATTCAATTGAAGTTTCCAGATTTATTGAAAAACCAAGTATTTCCAAGGCTAAAATTGCAATAAAAAAAAACGCACTTTGGAATGCAGGTATTTTTATGTCATCTAAGGAAAACATAATTTACCATTTTATGAATGAGCAACCAAAATTATTTAAAAACTGCCTGA
>CBFHHD010000049.1:0-7399 GCA_965655605.1 Candidatus Pelagibacteraceae bacterium
TTTTTCTATTTCATCAAATGAAAATTCATCTGAAATATTACCTAATAAAAACCTTAAAGTATTTCTTATTTTTCTATACGATTCTGAATGTTGTGCGATTATTGATTGATCAATTCTTAAATCTTCAGAGTAATCAGATGCAATCACCCAAAGTCTTAAAATGTCAGCACCATTTCTCTTTATAATTTCTTCTGGCGCAACTACATTTCCTAGAGATTTTGACATTTTTTGCCCTTTACCATCGACTACAAAACCGTGGGTAAGAATACTTTTGTACGGAGCTTGTCCTCTGGTACCAACAGAGTGCAATAAGGACGAATGAAACCAACCTCTATGTTGATCAGATCCCTCGAGATACATATCAGCTGGCCAGTTTAAATCTTCTCTGTTTTCTAAAACGTAAGTATGTGTGGAGCCAGAATCAAACCAAACTTCTACAATATCTTCAATCTTTTGATAATCATTGGCGTCATATTTGCTACCTAAAAAATCAGAGTTTTCTCTTTTATACCAAGCATCACTGCCCTCTTTTTTAAATATATCAAAAATTCTATTATTAACCTCCTCATCAATTATAGGTTCGTGACTTTTTTTGTTTATAAAAATAGGCAAAGGCACTCCCCAAAATCTTTGTCTTGAAATGCACCAATCAGGCCTTGTTTCGATCATACCTTTAATTCTATTCTTACCTAACGATGGAAAAAAATCTGTTTTGTCTAAGTTTTCTATAGCCTTTTCTCTAAGACTATTGTTTTTCATTGATACAAACCATTGTGGAGTTGCGCGATGTACCAATGGAGCTTTTGATCTCCAAGAATGAGGGTAGCTGTGTTTGTACTTTTCAGTAAAAACTAGTTTGTTAAATTTTTTTAATTCCTCGATTATAATTTTATCAGCTTTAAAAATATGAGTTCCTTCAAAATGTTTTATTAAATCAGTATAATGACCATTATCATTGATAGTATTTTCAGCTTTAATTCCATGTTGCAGCCCTAATGCAAAGTCATCAGGTCCATGACTGGGAGCGATATGAACAATCCCTGTACCCTGTTCAGTAGTTACAAAATCCGCTTCTAACAAAGGTATGTCAAAATTATATTCGTATTCTTTAAATGGATGTTCAGCTAACAACCCTTTTAACTCCTCACCTCCAAATTTATCGAGAAGCTCAACGTTAATTTTTGTAATTTCTTTAAAATTTTCAATTAAATCGCATGCAATGACATATTTCTCGCCACTCTCAATTTTATAAATTCCATACTCTAACTGAGGATTGTAAGCCAAAGCCCTATTACATGGTATTGTCCAAGGAGTTGTTGTCCATATCAGTATATTTAGATCTTTATGATTTTTTAGATCTTTTTTTAAATTAAATTTTACATAAATTTGGTTTGATACATGATCCTGATACTCTACTTCTGCGTCTGCTAAAGCAGTAGCCTCAACAACTGACCAAAGAACAGGTTTATAACCTTTGTATAGCCCGCCATTTTTTAAAAAAATTAATATTTCGCGTGCAATTTGCGCTTCAGCATCATTTGACATAGTTGCATAAAAATTATCCCAGTCACCCAAAACACCTAGCCTTTGAAATTGTTTTTTTTGTATAGAGATCCACTCTTTTGCAAACTCACGACATTGACTTCTAAAATCTAAAATTGAAATATTTTTTTTATCTTTTCCTTTTTTTTTATTTTCCTCTTCAATTTTCCATTCAATGGGTAACCCATGGCAATCCCATCCCGGTACATAAGGGCAATCTTTACCATCAATAGATTTAAATTTAACAACAACATCCTTTAAAATTTTATTTAGCGCTGTTCCTATGTGTATATTTCCGTTAGCGTAAGGAGGTCCATCGTGCAGAATAAATTTTTCTCTACCTGATCTTTTAGTTCTAATTTTATTGTATAGGTCGATCTTTGACCAAAACTCTATAGTCTCCGGTTCCTTCTGGGGTAGGTTTCCCCTCATTGGAAAATTAGTTTGTGGTAAATTTACTTTACTTTCAGACATTTTTTAAAACTTTCTTTGCGATTGTAATATCCTTTTTTATCTGATCTGAAAGATTTTTTTTTGTCACGAATTTTTTTTCTTTTCTCAAAAACTTAAAAAAATCAACTTTTACGTTTTTTTTGTACAAATTTTTTACTGGTTTAAATAAATGAGTTTCTAAAACAATCTCTTTTTTTTTATTAAAAGTTGGAGCTACACCATAGTTACTTATTCCATCATAAATTTTTTTATTAAATTGAAGTTTTGTTGCATAAACTCCTTTTAATGGTTGTACAAAATTTTTAATGAAAACATTGGCTGTCCTAAAACCTATTGTTCGACCAATTTTATTACCACTCACAACATTACCACTGATAGACCACTTTCTTCCCAGTAGATTATTGGCCTCGGTTATTTTACCTTTTTGAATGTAACTTCTAATTAATGTTGATGATATTTTTTTCCTACCTATTTTCTTTTGTTTAGCAATTTTAATATTAAAATAATTTTTGAGTAGATTGGGGTTACCCAATCTATTTTTTCCAAATTTGAACTCTTTACCAATTGTAATTTGTGATGGATTAATTTGTTTTTTTAAAATCTTATCAATAAATTTTTCAGCACTTAAGTTTCTCAAAGTTTTATTAAATTTCATAATAATTAAATAATTTAAATTTAAGTCTGATAAAATTTTTTCTTTATCTTCATTGTTAATAATTTTAAAATTTTTGTCTTTAGAAAAAAATTCTTTTGGGTTGGGCTCAAAAGTTAATAAACCTAATTTCAACTTATTTTTTTTTGCAACTTTATAAGCCTCTTTTAAAATTGAAATATGACCCCTGTGCAAACCGTCAAAGTTCCCTATAACCAGAATGGAATCTTTTGTGAATTTAGGATTAAATTTATTTCTTAAAACTTTCATTTACCATTTTAACTCTTGTTGAAATTGTTTAATCGTCAAACTTTCCATTTCATTAGATTTTAACAATTTATCAAAATCTAAATTATTATTTCGGAAAAAATCTTTATATATTCCATTTAATATCAGTACTGAATCAATGCAAAAATTTTGTGCTCCGGCAATATCCGTTTTTAGATTATCACCTACCGCTAGTATCTCCGTCTTATCAATTTTTTTATTAAATTCTTCCTCACTTCTTAGTTTTGCAAACTTATATATTTCTTCATAGGGTTTTCCAAAGTACTTAACTGTTCCACCAAGTTTTTTGTAATATTTAGCCAAAGCTCCTGCACAAAATTCTATTTTATCGCCCCTTGAAACAACTTCATCTGGGTTTGCGCATGTAAAAGTTTTTTTATTCTCTATTAACTTTAAAAAAAAGTTTTCATAATCTTGTATATTTTGACCTATCTCATCAATTAAACCTGTGCAGATTATTTCACTAGCTTGTTCATGCTTTTCAACAATATTATTAATGTCATCAAACAGATCTTTATCTTTGTCTGGGCCTAAATGATAAAAATTTTTATTAGAATAATCCTGAATATAATTTCTAGTTACATCTCCAGAAGTAATTAATAAATTAATAAGGTCTAAATCAAACTTTAGATTTGTTAAAAATTTTTTAACAGTTTTGTTAGTTCTTGGAGCGTTAGATATCAGAATAATTTTTTTGTTCTGATTTTTTAATTTTTTTAATACTTTGATTGCATTATCAAAGAGCTTAATACCGTTATGAATGACGCCCCATAAATCTATAAAATACACTTCATAAGAGCTCGTAATATTTTCAAAACTTGTAATTTCTCTTGGTAAATAATTTTGCATTTTTTAGTTTGTATCTTGCAAAGTTTTTTTTAAATTTTCAATCAATTGATCGATTTGATTTTTTTCAATAATTAAAGGTGGTGACAAAGCAACTATATCTCCCGTAACTCTTAATAATGTTTTTTGATTGGAAAAAGACTCGCATAAAACGTTGTAGGCTCTTCTTGTCGGCTTGCCTTCCATCGGCTCCAGTTCTACGGCACCAATCAATCCTAAATTTCTTACATCAATAACATTTCTTGTACCTTTTATGGAATGAACAGCCTCTTCCCAATATGATGAAAGCTCTGCAGCTCTTTCGAAAAGATTTTCATCCTCATAAATTTTTAAAGCAGCCAATGAAGCTGCACAAGCTAATGGATGGGCTGAATAAGTGTAACCATGAAAAAAATCTATAGTTTTTTCATCTTTGTTCATAAATGCATCATAGATTTTGTCTTGAACTAAAACCGCACCCATTGGAACTGTTCCACTGTTTATTCCTTTTGCAAGACAAATTAAATCTGGTGTAATATCAAAGTATTGACTGGCAAATGCTTTTCCTAAACGTCCAAAGCCAGTAATGACTTCATCAAAAATTAATAGGATATCATTTTTTTCACATATTGCTTTTAATCTATTTAAATAATTCTTAGGTGGAATTAGAACACCAGTAGATCCGGCTACAGGCTCAACAATTACTGCTGCAATATTTTCTGACCCCTTTTCTTTTATCATTTGGTCAAGTTCGGCTGCAAGATCTTCTCCCCAAGTAGGCTGCCCCTTTGAAAAAGCATTTTTTTTTAAATTATGCGTATCAGATAGATGATAAACTTCTGGGAGAAATTTATTGAATTGATTTCTATTTTTTTCAATTCCTCCAACTGATATTCCTCCAAAATTAGTTCCATGATAACCCCTGTTTCTCCCTATAAGAATTGTTTTATCTTCTTTACCTATTTCTTTCCAATAAGATAAGGCAATTTTCAAAGCGCTTTCAACAGCTTCCGATCCTGAGTTGCCAAAAAAAACATGATTAAATCCCTCTGGAGCAAGTTGAGATAGTTTTGAACTAAGCTCAAAAGATTTAGGATGACCCATATTAAAAGCTGGAGCAAAATCCAATTCCTCTGCTTGTTTTTTGATTGCTTCAACTATTGGCTCTCTATTATGACCTGCGTTACAACACCAAAGCCCTGCCACACCATCTAAAATTTTATCTCCGGCAGGTGTATAATAATACATGCCTTTCGCTTTTGAGATTAAACGGGGATTTTTTTTAAAGTCTTTATTTGCTGAAAAAGGCATCCATAAAGCTTCTAGGTCATTTGGGAAATTTGAAGATTCAGTTGATGACAGGCTTTTTTTTATAGAGCTTAGTAATGACATTTTATTGGATATACTTCAAAAACTTAATAAAACCAACGATTTATAGATGTTTTTACGTAATCATGGGTATTTCACCCCTTGAAAATTTGAAATTTATGATCATATGCATCGCATAACGTTAAAGGAGAAAATTATGAAGTTTAGACCACTACACGACAGAGTGTTAATCGAGTCCTTAGACAGTGAAGAAAAAACTGCTGGAGGAATCATCATTCCAGATACGGCAAAAGAAAAGCCTCAAGAAGGTAAAGTAATTGCTGTAGGACCTGGAGCAAAATCAGAAGACGGAAAAATTACACCACTTGATGTAAAAGTTGGAGATCATATCCTTTTTGGAAAATGGTCAGGAACTGAAGTTAAGATTGATGGAAAAGAATATTCTATCATGAAAGAGACCGACGTCATGGGAGTAATTGGTAAATAATAAAAGGAAATTTAGGAGGAAATAAAATGGCAGGAAAAATTGTAAAATTTGATACTGACGCTAGAAATTCAATGCTTAAAGGTGTTGATATTCTTGCTAATGCTGTGAAAGTTACCCTTGGTCCAAAAGGAAGAAATGTCGTAATTGACAAATCTTTTGGTGCACCAAGAATAACAAAAGATGGTGTTACAGTAGCTAAAGAAGTAGAGTTAGAAGATAAATTTGAGAACATGGGTGCTCAAATGGTAAAAGAAGTTGCAAGCAAAACCAACGATGAAGCTGGTGATGGAACAACAACTTCAACTGTATTAGCTCAATCAATTGCAAAAGAAGGTTGCAAGTATGTTTCAGCTGGAATGAATCCAATGGATTTAAAAAGAGGTATCGATACAGCAATTGAAAAAGTAATAGAAGAAATCAAAAACAATTCTAAAAAAGTTAAAACTAGCGAAGAGATTGCGCAAGTTGGAACTATTTCATCAAATGGTGAAAAGGAAATTGGTGATATGATTTCAAAAGCCATGCAAAAAGTTGGTAACGAAGGTGTAATTACTGTTGAAGAAGCTAAAGGTCTTCAAACAGAATTAGATGTTGTTGAAGGTATGCAGTTTGATAGAGGATTTTTATCGCCATACTTTATTACAAACGCCGATAAAATGGTTGCTGAATTAGATAACCCACTAATCTTATTATGTGAGAAGAAATTATCTAATTTGCAAACGCTTGTGCCATTGTTAGAATCTGTGGTTCAATCTTCAAGACCACTATTAATTATTGCCGAAGAAGTTGAAGGTGAAGCTTTAGCTACTTTAGTAGTAAATAAATTAAGAGGTGGTTTAAAAGTTGTAGCAGTTAAAGCTCCAGGATTTGGTGATAGAAGAAAGTCTATGCTAGAAGACATTGCAATCCTGACAGGTGGAACTGTTATTTCTGAAGACTTAGGTATCAAACTTGAAAATGTTAAAATTGATGACCTTGGATCTTGTAAAAAAATCAAAGTTGATAAAGATAACACTACGATTGTAGATGGTTCTGGTAAGAAGAATGACATTGAAGCTAGATGTGGTTCAATCAGAAAACAAATCGAAGAATCAACTTCTGACTATGATAAAGAAAAACTTCAAGAGAGACTTGCTAAATTAGCAGGTGGTGTTGCTGTTATTAAAGTAGGTGGCGCAACTGAAGTTGAGGTTAAAGAGAGAAAAGATAGAGTTGATGATGCTTTAAATGCTACCAGAGCAGCTGTTGAAGAAGGCGTTGTTACTGGTGGTGGTTGCGCACTTTTATACGCTTCTGATGTTTTAAACAGCATCAAAGTTAAAGGTGATGACCAAAAAGCTGGTGTAGAGATTGTAAGAAAAGCACTACAAGCTCCAATCAGACAGATCATTTCAAATGCTGGAGTAGATGCATCCGTAGTAGTTGGTAAACTTTTAGAAGGTAAAAAAGGTGCTAACGGCTATGACGCTCAATCTGAAGATTACTGTGATATGTTCCAAAAAGGAATTATCGATCCTACTAAAGTAGTAAGAACAGCTCTTCAAGATGCTGCATCAATTGCAAGTTTATTAATTACAACTGAAGCAATGATAGCGGACAAGCCAGATGACAAAGATGCTGCCGGTGGTGGCGGAATGCCTCCAATGGGTGGCGGTATGCCAGGCATGGGTGGCATGGGTGGAATGGGAATGTAATCCCCCTACTCTCAAACAAAAATTCAAAAAGGGCAGTTTTTACTGCCCTTTTTTTTGCTCGTCTTAAAAATTTGTGATGAACAAAGTGATGAACAAGTGATAGAATATTATAATTAACAATAATTTGAT
>CBFHHD010000050.1:0-7365 GCA_965655605.1 Candidatus Pelagibacteraceae bacterium
CTATATATATTTTATCAATAAAATTATTTTTGTGATTAAAAGAATTTAAAAAAAAATCGATACAGTGATGCTCAGAATCTATTGGTATTATATTGCAATTATTTTTTTTAGCTTCATTTAAAAATATTTGCCCTCCACATATTATTGTTTCTTTATTTGCAATAAGTAAGTTTTTTGAAATTTTTAATAAATCAAAATTTATATTTATCGCCTCAAAACTCGAAATCCCCGAAATTACATAATCAATTTTTTTATTACTATTTTTAAATAACTTTTCTTTTTCAATTAGTTTTTTATTTTTTTTAAAGTTTTTTAAATAAGACAACCGGTCAATTAAAAAAATATTTTTTGGCTTGTGTAATTTTTCCTGAATATTTAATTTTTTAAAATTACTATTTGCAGCTAAGTATAAAAGATTAAATTTACTTTTATTTCTATTGTAAACATTTAATGAAGACTTTCCTATCGATCCTGTCGACCCAATGATTGCTAATGTTTTCATATATAGGTTGCTATAAAATTAAAATATATTACTACAAATATTAAACCATCAATCCTGTCAAAAATTCCTCCATGCCCAGGTAATAAATTGGAGTAATCCTTAATGTTTTCTTTTCTTTTAAAATAAGAAAAACATAAGTCACCTGCAATTACAAATAGAGAAGCTGCAAAAATAATTATCACAACTAACATAAGGTGTGAAGAAATTTCAAAATTATAATAATATAAAAAAATCAGAGATAGCTGGCCAAATAAAACACTTCCAAAAAAACCGATATAAGTTTTGTTAGGACTAATAATATTGATTTTTTTTCCACCAATAAACTTGCCTAGAACAAAACCTCCAACATCTGAAAGCCAAGTAATGATTATTGCTAAAAACAAATACATTAATCCTAGATCATCCATTCTCAATTGATAACAAGATAAAATAAATGTTATTAAAAAAGTAAAAATTAATAATTTAATTCTAAGAATTTTTAATTTAATAATTTCATACAAACCTGCTACTAAGCAAAAAAATAATAAGAAATAAAAAAAAACACCACCTTTATAAATTAAGAAAAGTACTATTGGGCCAAGTGTTAAGGAAATAAGAATTCTTTTTGCTATTTCATTCATCATGCACCAAAATTTCTTTTTATTTTATTGAATTTATAAATTATTTTTTTTAAATCACTTACTTTAAAATCTGGCCAATATTTATCTAAAAAAAATAACTCTGTATAAGCGCATTGCCATAATAAAAAATCACTTAACCTGGAGTAACCACCAGTTCTAATGAGTATTTCAGGGTTTGTTGAGTTTGCCGTATATAAAAATTTTTGAATATTCCTAACGTTGATTTTTATTTTTTTTCTTTGAAGAGTTTTCACAGCGTTAATAATCTCAGATTTCGAGCTATAATTAAAAGCTACATTCAATTGAATACTAAAATTCGAAAATTTCATTTCCTTATTATTTTTTTTTATAAGGTTCTTAATATTTGTTGGTAAACCTGTAGTTTCTCCAATGAAATTTAGGTTAATTTTATTATTTTTAAAAAAAGTTAAATTTTTTATTAAATACTTCTCAAATAGCAAAAATAAATTTTGAATCTCACCTTTCTTTCTATTTATAAAGTTATCTTTGGAAAATGCATAAATTGTTAAATTCTTAATTCTACAATTTATACAGTATTCAATTACAGGCTTGATATTTTCTACACCATGTTTGTGTCCTGACAATCTATTTTTAAAATTCTTCTTTCCCCATCTGCCATTACCATCCATGATAATTGCAATATGATTGGGTTGGATCATACTTTAAGGATTTCTGCTTCTTTTTCTTTTATTTTGCTATCAATTTTCTTTATAAATTCGTCGGTAATTTTTTGAAGCTCTGTAGATAATTTTTTAGCTTCATCTTCACTAATATTTTTATCTTTTTCCTCTTTTTTAAGAAAGTCCATTCCATTTCTTCTAACATTCCTAACAGAAACTTTAATCTTCTCAGATTGCTGGCCCACAAGCTTTGAAAGCTCTTTTCTTCTTTCTTCGCTTAACTTTGGAACGGGTATTCTTATCAATTGACCATCAACAATTGGGTTTAAATTTAAATCGCTTTCTCTTAATGCTTTTTCACAAAATGATACATTATTATTATCCCATATTTGAACAGTTAATGTTTGGGGATCAGATACGCTAACTGTACCAATTTGATTAATTGGCATGCTTTGTCCGTAAACCTCAATTTTGACTAAATCCAACATTGAAGAATGCGCTCTTCCAGTTCTAATTGTAGACAGATCTTTAACTAAAGAATTTAAAGAATCCTCCATATTAGTTTCAAAAGTTTTTAATTTGCTATCAACTGACATGGGCTAAGCTGTTAAAGATTTTACTTCTTCACTAAAGTCTACTTTTTTTATTTCTATTCCTTCACCAACTTTAAATCGCACAAAACTTATAATTTGAAAATCATCAGAATTTTCTTTGTTATATTTTGCAATTGCTTTTTCTACAGTTAAATCTTGATCAATAACCCAAGATTGCTTTAACAATGTGTTTTCAGATATAACTTTATTTAATTTACCATTTACAATCTTTTCTAATATTTCTGGTTTTTTTCCCTCTTTATCGAGCTGCTCTAAAATAATTTTTTTTTCTTTTTCTAAAAAAGATTGGTCAAGACTTTTCTCATCTAAAGCCATTGGTGACATTGCAGCAATGTGCATACAAATGTTTGTTGCCAAAACCTTCGATTTTTCGTTTGAAGATTTGTATTTAATAGAAGCAACAATTTTACTAGCAATGTCGCTAGCTTTATTGTGCATATAAAATGCAACATTCCCGTCATCTTTTTTTAAATTTTCAAGTCTTCTCAATTTAATATTTTCACCAATTTTAGAAATTAAGTTCACAACAGCCTCATCTACTTTAACGCCATCTAACATAGATTTATTTAGATCATCTAATGAATCAACTCCTGAGCTTATTTTTGAAATTTTAGAACAAAAACTTAAGAATTCATCATTCTTTGCTACAAAATCTGTTTCAGAATTAATTTCTGTTAAGCTGATGCTGTTGTCCCCTTCCCCAACAATTATAAGCCCTTCCGCTGCATCACGTGAACTTTTTTTTGCTGCTTTAAGTACCCCTTTTTTTCTTAAAAACTCTATAGATTTTTCTATATCATTATCATTCTCTTTAAGAGCATTTTTACAATCTTGCATCCCTGCTCCGGTAACTTCTCTTAATTCTTTTACTTTTTCTAAAACAGACATTAATTTTTATCCTTAGTTTCAACTTTATCTTGATTTATTTCTTTCTCATCTTCTTTAGGCTTAAAATTATTTTTAGCATCTAAAATAGTTTTTTTAATCAGATCACAATATAAATTAATTGATCTCCTGGCATCATCATTTCCTGGTATTGGAAAGTCAATATTGTCAGGATTAGAATTGCTGTCCAAAATCCCAACAATTGGAATATTTAATTTCTTTGCCTCTAGTATAGCCAAAGACTCAATATTTGTATCAATAACAAAAATAAGATTTGGTAATTTTTTCATTTCTGCAATACCGCCAAGCGATCTTTCTAGCTTTTCTTTTTCTAAGCCCATTTTAATTAATTCTTTTTTTGTAAAGCCCGAGTCTTCTTCGATAAGATTTTTTTCTAAAGTTTTTAATCTTTTGATAGATTTGCTAATCGTGTTCCAGTTAGTCAACATGCCGCCCAACCATCTAAAATTAACATAATAACTATCTGTTTCTTTTGCTACTTCTGCAACCAATTCTGATGCTTGTTTTTTTGTTGAGACAAACAAAATTTTACCACCTGATGAAACGCACTTATGAATTTCTAATAACGCATTTTTTAATAACTCAAGGGTTTTTGATAAATCAATAATATGAATAGAGTTTTTTTCTCCAAAAATATATTGTTTCATTTTTGGGTTCCATCTAAATGTTTTATGACCTAGATGCACTCCAGCTTCTAACAGATCTTTCACTGTTACATTTGGCAAGTTCATTTTTTTCCTTCCGGTTGTACCTCCAGGGAAACTACTGCTGAGCAGACCGGGGGCTAAAGCCACTTTCCCTGTGCGTATTTGTTTATTTTTAAAGTTTTATATAGCTCAAAGGTAATTTTTCAAGTCTTTTTACAGTGAAATTGCTGAAATATTGTTGTTTTCTAGGTAATCTATATCTTCCAATTTAACTAGTTTTTTTTGATCAAGTTTAAATTGATATTTCTTTTCACCTTGGTCAAAATAATTAATTTCTACGATAGTTTCGCCTTCTTTGTTTAGTTTGTTTTTTAAAATTTTAAGAGAATCTTCATTTTTTACTTCCAGAATTAATTTAGATATTTTTTTAATTTTTAAATCATCAATTAAAAATATATTTTCCATATTTACTCTAGTCATTCCATCTTTGTTGGTTTCTTTTTTTGCTTTAATTAAAAAGGAGTTTCCTACAATAAGTTTTTTTCTATTATCTACTAATTTTTCAGAAAATATAAAAAGTTCGTACATTGTAGACAAATCAACTAATTTAATGATTGCGTAAGGATTTCCTTTTGCTGTTTTCTTTTCTTGAATAGATATTAAAGTGCCTGCAATCATAGAATCTTTAATTTTATTGTCATTTTTTAAATCTAAATAAGGAATGACTTTGTATTGATCTAAAATTTTTAAATTTGATTTTAAAGGGTGCTCACCTACAAAAAATCCAATTGACTCAAATTCTTTTTTTATTTTTTCATTTTGATCCCAATCGTCAACATTGTTATTGGTTTGTTCAAAATTTATCACATTCTCATTTTCTCCAAATAAAGAACTTTGATTGTCATCTATAGTTTTATCTGAAGATTTTGATTGTTTTATATAATCAGAAACTTTATCAAAAAGTTTTTTTCTATTTGGGTCAATCTCATCAAAAGATCCTGATTTAATTAATCCCTCTAATTGAAGTTTGTTTATATTGGTACTTTCAACTCTGCTTAACAAATCAGAAATTGATTTAAACGATCCTCCCTTCTCTCTTTCTTTAACTATATTAGAAACCGCCTGACTACCCACTGCCTTAATTGCTGAAAGAGCATAATAAATTACTTTGTCTCTTGGCAAAAACTCTGCAAAAGATTTGTTTATATTTGGTGGTCTAATATCAATTTTTAACCTTTTTAACTCTTCATAAAACAAATTAAGCTTATCGGTATTAGATAGCTCAGTATTCATTGAGGCGCAGAAAAAAAAGATTGGATAATGAGTTTTTAAATAAGCAGTTTGGTAAGCAATCAAAGCATATGCAGCTGCATGACTTTTATTAAAACCATATTGTGCAAATTTTTCAACTAATTGAAAGATATAAATAGCTTGATCCTTAGGAATTCCATTTTCAATTGCTCCATTAATAAAATCTTTTTTTTGCCTCTCCATTTCTGCTGATTTCTTTTTACCCATGGCTTTTCGTAAAATATCCGCTTTACTTGCGGAAAAACCAGATAGGACTTGGGCTATTTGCATTACTTGCTCTTGATAAATTATAACACCATAAGTTTCTTTCAAAATTGTCTCAAGTTTTGGATGTAAGTAATCAGGTTTTTCCTTTCCATGTTTCCTATTTACATAAACAGGAATATTTTGCATGGGTCCTGGCCTATAAAGTGCGACCAAAGCGATAATATCCTCGAACATATTAGGTTTAACTTGCTTCAGAACTTCTCGCATTCCAGAACTCTCTAATTGAAAAATGCCCATAGTTTCTCCAGAACTAAGGAGGTCAAATGTTTTCTGATCAGTTAAATTGATTTTTGAAATATCAAAATCTGGTTCAATATTTTTTATAAATTCAATTGTTTTTTTAATTACTGTCAAAGTTTTTAAACCTAAAAAATCAAACTTTACTAAACCTGCATCTTCTGATGATTTCATATCAAATTGAGTAACTGGGATTGGTAATGTTGAGGACAAGTCTTTATATAAAGGAACAATCTCGTCCAAATCACGGTCTGCAATAACTACGCCAGCAGCATGTGTGGCAACGTTCCTATATAATCCTTCAAGTTTTAATGAGTAATTAATTAATTTTTTTATGACCGGATCATTTTTTTCTGCCTCTTGCAATCTAGGTTCAATTGCTATGGACTCGGATAAAGATAATGGTCTAGATGGATCAAATGGTATCATCTTACAAAGCTGGTCAACTCTACTGTATGGCAATCCCAAAACTCTTCCAATATCCCTAAGCGCCATTCTTGCCTGAAGTTTCCCAAAAGTAATTATTTGGGCTACCTTTCTTGGGTACTTGTCTTTAACATACTTGATAACCTCATCTCTTCCTTCTTGGCAAAAATCAATATCAAAATCTGGCATTGAAATTCTGTCAGGGTTTAAAAATCTTTCAAATATAAGTCCAAACCTTATAGGGTCAAGATCAGTAATTGAAAGACACCACGCCACAAGAGAACCTGCACCTGATCCTCTTCCAGGTCCAACGGGTATATTGTTTTCTTTTGCCCAATTTATGTAATCTGAAACGATTAAAAAATATCCAGAAAATTTCATATTTGTTATAACTGAAATTTCATAAGACAGTCGATCATTATAAATTTTTTTAATATCATCAGTATTTTCATTAGATTTAATTTGTGGCAATATAAATTTTTCAAACCTAATTTTTAAACCTTCCTCTGCTTTTGCTGTTAAGTAACCATCAACATCTTTTCCATCTTCAAGAAAGCTTGGCAATAGAGGTTTATTGTTTGATGGGAAAAAATTAATTCTAAATTTAAAATTATAATTATTTTCCAAAGCATCTGGCAAATCAGCAAAGAGTTCTTTTGCTTGTATTGTGTTTTTTAAAAAATGATGATTTGAATATCTTTTTCTTTTAGTATCATTTACGTAAGTTTTTTCTCCAACACATAAATAGGCATCATGTGCATCATATACATCTTCATTAATATATAAAGTTTCTGTTGTGGCTATTAAAGGTATTTCTTCATCAGAACTTATTTTCAAAAGTTTTCTTTCTAAAATTTTTTCATGTTTTTCAAAATGTCTTTGAATTTCTATATAAATATTGGAGCTAAAAACTGCATTTAGCTCTTTAATATGCTTAAGGCAAAAATCATCCTTATTCGAATTGAGTAAATCTGAAAAAAAACTATTACTTCCTCCTATAAAAACAATTAAGCCCTCACTAAATTTTTTTAATAAATCAATTGAAATATTTGGCTTTAGATCAGACTCTTTGAGATCAAGATAAGATTTTGATGATAATTTGAGTAGATTTTTATATCCCACTTCATTCTTTGCAAAGATTGCAATTCTACCATAAAAATCTTGACCTTCTAATTTTTCTTTTATTATAATGTT
>CBFHHD010000051.1:0-7248 GCA_965655605.1 Candidatus Pelagibacteraceae bacterium
TCAGTAACAAATGCAATTTCTTCAGTCATCATTGTTGGAGCCCTTATTGCTGTTGCAGTATCAAACGCAAATTCAAGCCAAACTTCACTTTATGTCGGAGCGTTTGCAGTATTTTTAGCTTCTATAAATATTTTTGGAGGCTTTCTTGTTACCATGAGAATGCTTGCAATGTATAAAAAAGGAAAAAAAAAATAGATGCTTTCGATAAATATTATTGCAACTTTATACTTAGTTTCAGGGATATTTTTTATATTATCATTAAGAGGGCTTTCGTCACCAGAAACTTCTAGAAATGGAAATTATTTTGGAATGACTGGAATGTTTATTGCAATCATTTCAACTCTGATGGGTTTGGATAGTTTTCAAATACTTTTGTCAAATATTGAGTTCATTTTAATACCTTTTATACTTGGAGGGATTGTTGGAGGATTTGTAGCAGCAAGAATAGCAATGACTGCTATGCCTCAACTAGTAGCAGGCTTTCATAGTTTGGTTGGCTTAGCGGCTGTACTGATTGCGACTGCAGCATTTTATAACCCATCAGCCTTTGGGATAGGAGAATTTGAAGCTATAAAAACTGCATCTTTGATCGAAATGTCTATTGGCGTTTCAATCGGTGCCATTACTTTTACGGGATCTTGTATCGCTTTTTTAAAGTTACAGGGAATAATGTCAGGGTCACCAATTACTTTTAAAGGCCAACATTTTTTAAACTTAGTTCTTGGGTTATTTATAATTGCTGCAATTGTTTATTTAGTGAAGTATCAGTCGGTTAACTATTTCTGGGCAGTCACAATTCTTTCACTATTAATTGGATTTTTGATAATAATTCCAATTGGTGGCGCTGATATGCCAGTTGTGGTTTCAATGTTAAATTCATATTCGGGATGGGCTGCTGCTGGCATTGGTTTTACACTTGAGAATACAGCACTAATCATCACCGGTGCGTTAGTAGGATCATCTGGAGCAATTCTTTCTTACATTATGTGCAAAGGGATGAACCGATCATTCTTTAATGTAATTTTAGGGGGATTTGGCGGAGAAAACGTTGCCTCACAAACTGAGCAAAAAAATAAAAAACCAGTAAAACAAGCAGGAGCAGAAGATGCCGCGTTCTTAATGAAAAATGCATCTTCAGTAATTATTGTTCCTGGGTACGGTATGGCAGTTGCTCAAGCACAACATGCTTTGAGAGAGATGTGTGATAAACTTAAAGCAAATGGAGTAAAGGTAAGTTATGCTATTCATCCTGTTGCTGGAAGAATGCCTGGTCACATGAATGTCCTTCTTGCCGAAGCTAATGTACCATATGACGATGTTTTTGAATTAGAAAGTATTAACAGTGATTTTTCAAATACAGATGTTGCTTTTGTTATTGGTGCAAATGACGTTACGAATCCTGCTGCAAAAACAGATCCTCAAAGTCCAATATATGGAATGCCAATTCTTGATGTGGAAAATTCAAAATCAGTCTTATTTGTTAAAAGAGGGATGTCCGCTGGCTATGCTGGAGTTGATAATGAATTATTTTTCAAAGATAATACTTTGATGTTATTTTCTGATGCCAAAAAAATGGTTGAAGAAATTTCTAAATCCCTGGATTAATGGAAATAATTTCAAAAAAAGAATTTTTTTTTTTTTATTTATTTCCAATCTTTTTATTTTCATTATTACCCCTTTTTTTAATTACTGGTCCTTTTTTAAGCGATTTATCAATTTCACTTATAAGTTTATCTTTTATAACTTACTGTATTATTAAGAAAGATTACTCATTTTTTAAAAAGAAATATGTCTATTTTTTTTTAGCATTTTGGGTCTATTTGGTTTTGAATAGCTTATTTAATAATTTTAATATTAGTTCTTTAAAAATATCATTTTTTTATTTTAGGTTCGGTGTTTTTGTTGTTGCTATGGTTGCACTTTTAAAATTTAACCACAATTTCTTAAAGTATTTTTTTTATTGTCTATTATTATGTTTTGTTGCTTTAATTTTTGATGGTTATTTGCAGTATTTTTCTGGTACAAACATTTTAGGATGGGAAAAATCACCTATTAGAGTCAGTAGTTTTTTTGGAGATGAACTTATTCTTGGAAGTTATTTAAGTAGACTATGGCCAATTTTTTTTACATTAACAATTTTTTTTTTTAAAGATAGTAACAATAAAATAAAAATTTTTGTTTTAATTTTTATATTAGCTGAAGTTTTAACTTTTATAAGCGGAGATAGAACAGCTTTCTTTTATATAAATTTATCTGCTATTTTTGTTATTTTATTTTCCAATAAACTAAAAAAATTAAGATTAATTACTTTAACAGCAAGTATATTATTAATTGTTATCATAAGCATATTTAACCCAAGCGCAAAAAAACGCGTAATAGACATGACAATTGAACAATCAAATTTAATAAATCAAAATGAAGAAATATATATATTTTCAAAGCAGCACACTCATCACTACATCGCAGCATATAAAATGTTTTTAAATAACAAAATTATTGGAGTTGGTGTTAAAAATTTTAGACACTTCTGTAGCGATAAAGATTATAAATTCAGTGAGTTGTCTTGCTCAACACATCCTCACAATACTTACATTCAGTTACTTTCTGAAACTGGGATAATAGGACTTACGTTTTGGATTATGTTATTTTTATATTTTTCATATTATGTTTTGAAACACCTTGTCCTTAAGTTTAAAGGCAAGAATTTCTATAGTGATTTTGAGATTTGTATTTTATCAGGAATATTAATATCCATTTGGCCTTTCGTTCCTACTGGAAATGTATTTAATAATTGGCTTAGCGTAACATATTTTATCTATTTACCGTTTATTATCTGGGCTCGTGATGAAAAAAAAAATTTTAGAATTAATTTTTAATTAATAAAAATCTTCTTATAAATTTTATTTATTTAAAATTTGTAAAAAACAGCAATTTTTTTTGATTGATTTTTTATTTAGCTAGATGGAAATTAAATAAGTTTAAACTTAATTTTTGTGAATAACAATTAGAGTCTAGCTTTTAGCTTTCTTAACTTCTTGTGTCTTTTGAGGTTTTCATCTTTCTCTCTCTTCTTCTTTTCAGATGGCTTTTCAAAATGGCTCTTTAACTTTAATAATCTAAATGTACCCTCTTTTTGGAGTTTTTTCTTCAAAACTCTTAAAGCTTGTTCTAAATTATCATTTTTTAATTCTATTTTAATAACCTACCTCCTAAAGGCGGGTCAAATAGCATTTCCATATAAAAAAGTCTATATATAACTCTATTAAAAATGGAATATTTTAGTCCAAAAATTAAAAAGGGAATTGAAAGCAAATCTAAAATCATATCACGCAGAGGTTTTATGTTATCCCTCGGCAAATTGGCTTTCTTTACCGTTATTGCTTCTAGGCTAGCCTATCTTCAAATTTATAAATCAAAAGAATTTAAACAGCTTTCCGACAGGAATAGGTACAGAGAAATAAAGGAAATTCCAGAGAGAGGCATTATATATGATTTTAAAAATCGAATTATCGCATCAAATAATCAAGTTTATCAAATAAGCATTTTCCCAAAAGAAATAAAAAATTTAAATGAGTTTTTTTATAGTTTAAGAAATTATATTGATTTTGATATTTTAGAAATTAGGAAATATAAAAACCAAATTTATAGACACAAAAGACAAAGAAAAATAGAGGCCTTTGTAATAGATAAAAAATTAACTTGGAAAACAGTCTCTAAAATTAATTATAACCTTAGTAATATTCCTTACATACAGCCGATAGTTTCATACGAAAGAACATATGCTCACCCCGAGGAATTTGCACATATCGTTGGTTATATAGGTGAGCCAAATAAGAAAGAGTTAAATAAAATTTCTAAAGATTTATTATATGTTCCAAATTTAAAAATTGGAAAAATTGGCATCGAAAGAAAATTTGAAAATAAAATTATAGGTTCTCCTACAAAACTGGTAATTGAAACAGATGCATTTGGCAGACAGATTAAACAAGTTGGATCAGAAGAAGGTAAGAAGGGTGAGAATTTTCTCTCTACTTTAGATTCAGATTTGCAATTATTAGCTAAAAAAGCAATTGGCAATGAAAGTGGATCTATAATTGTTATGACCACCGACGGACAAATCCGATGCTGTGTCTCATCACCTTCTTTTGATGCAAATTTATTTACGTATGGAATTAACCAATTTGAGTATAAACGATTTTTAAAAAATGAAAAAAAACCTCTAAACAATAAACCTTTGTCAGCTCAGTATCCTCCGGGGAGCACTTTTAAAATGCTTGTTGCCTTATCTGCTATGGAAAATGATATTGTAGATAAGAATTTTAAAATAAATTGTAAAGAGTCTGTAGAATACTTTGAACAAAAGTATCATTGTTGGAAAAAAAAAGGTCACGGCAAAGTTGATATGAAGAAAGCCATTAAGGAGTCTTGTGATATTTATTTTTATGAAGTGGCAAGATTACTTGGTGTTGACAGGTTATACCAAACAGCAATTCGTTTTGGATTGGGTGAATATACGCTTAGCAATTTTGGCGAGGAAAAGAAAGGTGTTGTACCCAATACTAAATGGAAAAAAAAATCAATTGGAGAACCTTGGTACTTAGGTGAAACAATTATAACTGGAATTGGCCAAGGCTATATCCAAACGACACCAATCCAACTTTGTAAAATGATTGCTCAAATTGCTAATGGTGGTTATAGAATTAAACCATCACTTGATATGAGCGATGAATTTTTGTTAGGGGAAAAGATTGTAAAAAATGATGATCATTTAGAAATTATCAAGGACGCTTTGTATTCCGCTACCAATGAATGGAAAGGAACTTCATATAAGTCTAGGATTAAAGGCAATTTAGAATTTTGTGGAAAAACTGGCACTTCGCAAGTAAGAAAAATTACAGAAGAACAAAGAGAAAAAGAAATTAAGAACAAAGACTTACCGTGGAAATTTAGAGACCATTCTTTGTTTACAGGCTATGGACCAGTTTCAAATCCAAAATACGCAATTTCAGTTGTAATTGATCATGGGGGCTCAGGATCCTCAAAGGCTGCACCAATCGCTAAAAAAGTTATGAATAAGGTTTTTGAATTATATTATTAGGGTTGAAAAAATGTATCGTTTTAATCAAAATTTAATTGAAAATATTTTCTCAAAAATAAAGTCTTTGGACTGGATTATTATTACTTTAATATTTTTTATTTCACTTATCAGCCTGGTAATTTTGAATAGTTTAGATTTTAAAGATAGTAACTTAGTTCAGAAACATGCATTAAGAATATTAATTTCATTTTTAATATTTTTAACTGTTGCTTCTGTAAATATTAAAACTTGGTATAAATTTTCATATTTTTTCTATGGATTTGTAATTTTATTATTAATTTTTGTAGATTTTTATGGACTTGTAGGAAAAGGCGCGAAGAGATGGCTTGATATTGGATTTTTTAATCTCCAGCCTTCCGAGTTAATGAAAGTTGCAGTGATAATGGCCTTAGCAAGGTATTATCAGCATATTAAAACTGAGGAGATTGATCATTTAAAAAATTTAACAATACCAATTTCAATAATAATTATCCCGTTCATCATGGTTATAAAACAACCTGATCTAGGAACAGCACTTTTTATTCTTTTAGTTGCAATATCAATTTTATGGTTAGCTGGACTAAGTCTAAAAATATTTACTTTTGGAACACTTGCTCTTATGATTTTAGCACCTTTATCAATTGCTTTTTTAAAGCCTTATCAAAAAAGCAGGATATTAACATTTTTAAACCCTGAAAATGATCCCACTGGTGCAGGGTATCATGTAATTCAATCTAAAATCGCAATTGGTTCTGGTGGATTTTTTGGCCAAGGATATATGAAAGGTTCACAAAGCAACTTATCTTTTTTGCCTGAACCTCATACTGATTTTATATTTACAGCATTTGCAGAACAATTTGGTTTTATTGGGAGTATATTACTATTAATCTTATTTTTAATTTTAATTTTTAGAATTGATAGTGTTTCGAGAGTTTCAAGATCAACATTTGGTAGAATACTTTGCTTTGGTATCTCATTTAACTTTTTTGTATATATTGCTATCAATATTGGGATGGTAACTGGCTTATTACCCGTGGTTGGGGTTCCAATTCCCATTATGTCTTATGGAGGCACAGCTATGCTCACTTCGATGTTTTCCTTGGGGCTTGTCGTTAGTGCTAAAATAAATAAAGATGAAAATGTCTATTAAAAGCACCAAAAAGTTAGTAAAGTTTTTTTAGACTTTTGAAGTATTAATTTGTATAAACCAAAATATGTTTAATAATAATTCTAAAGTTGAAGATGGAACTTCTTTGGTTGGAGAAGGACTTACCATTGAAGGCGATCTAATTTGTAACGGATCTATAGATATTGCAGGAATTATGAATGGAAATTTAAAAGCACAAAACTTAAAAATTTTAGAAACTGGATCTATAATCGGAAAAGTTAATTCCTCTAGACTTGAAATTTTTGGTTTTATTGAGGGTGAAATTTATGCGGATGATGTGTTTATTGGAAAAACTGCAATCATAAAGGGTGATATTTTTTTCAAAGAAAATTTAAAAATTGATGAAGGCGCTGATGTTGATGGTTACATTAAGAGAAGCAAGGAAGCCAAGAAGACCTCATCTCTACCAGTTAAAAAAGAAGGTGTTACAACTAAAAACAAACAACTTGATATTGAAGATTCAAAAAAAAAAGCAGTTAACCAGAATTAATTAAATTTTTTTTAATGTTTAAAAAAATTAATAAACACCTGAAAGAAGCTAATAAAACATATTTTGAGCACCAGCAATTTGCTTTTAAGGCAAGCTTCACTTGTCTGAAATCTTCATTCACTGCATTCATCCACGGTATTTGCCCAGCTTTTTTTGAGTACAACACAAGCTCATCCATAAAAAAAATGTATGAAGATATGAATCCTATTTACGACATGCTTGAAGAGAAAAATAAGAAGCAATAAATAAATACTTATGTGATGGATGAAAAATTTTAAAGCCTATATTTTTTTAGTGCTTTGTACATCATTTTGGGCTGGTAATTTTATTGTGGGCAAGGTTGCAACCTTATTTGAAATGCCACCATTTACTCTCAATTTTTTTAGATGGTTAATTGCTTTTTTAATATTATTTCCATTCACATATAAAAAAATTTTTGAGAGCTTAGAAGAAATTAAAAAAAATTTATTACCTTTAACTATCATGGGGTTTACAAGCATAACGATTTTTAAC
>CBFHHD010000052.1:0-7238 GCA_965655605.1 Candidatus Pelagibacteraceae bacterium
TAAGTAACATAAGGTCCAAATCCAAGCTCTACACCAATTGCCCCAAAAATAATCCCAAATGGTACAACGGATAAAAAGTGTGGAGAAACTTCCACAAAACCTTTGAAAAAAATTTTAGATTTAGAAGTCATGATTTTTAAAAAACAGTATATGTGTATATTGCAAGTGTACTTATATGAAAAAATTTGAATACAAAATTGTTAAATTAGAAGATATTGATTTTTTAGCAAAAGAACTTTCTCATTATGACAAAACTTTAAAAACCTTTCCTCAATTTTTAGAGTATATGGGTTCTGAGGGTTGGGAATATATTGAAGAAAATGATATATATGGATTTATATTTAAGAGAGAAATCTTAGGATAATTTTTTCACTAAAGCCTTTACGTCTAATTCGCAGTCTTTTATTTCATCTTTTTTAACAGATCTTAAAACTAATATCGTACCTGGTTTTTCTTTAAAGTAAGGGTAACTTCCAATATCAACATCAGGGAACTTATTTTGAATTGAAGATAGCTCATCAGCTAAAGAGCTTTCTCGTAATCCAGTATCTATAGAAATTGACAATATCTTTTCTCCGCTTTTAATAATTTTATCCAAATAAGGAACCATGACTTGTAGAATACTTGGAACGCCTGGTAAAACAAAAACATTCTCAACATAAAATCCTGCCGCAAATGTTTTTGGATTTGGAATTAACTGTGCATGTTCTGGCATTTTTGCCATTTTTTTTCTTCCATCATTGAAATCTTGGTCTTTGTAATACTCCTCTAACATCTTGTAAGCGACTGGGTGGTATTGATATTTTTGTTTAAAAGCTTTTGAAATTGACTCAGATGTTATATCATCATGTGTAGGGCCAATGCCTCCAGTAGTGAGAACCCATGCAAATTTTTCTTTCAATTCATTAACAGTATCAATAATAGCTTTTTCTTTATCTGGTATGACTCTTACTTCCTCAACAGTTATTCCTTTGTCATTTAACCAACTGGCTATAAATGTGGTATTTTTGTCAACAGTTCTTCCTGACAAAATTTCATTGCCAATAATAACAATTGCTGCTGTAAACTCTTTTTGAAGTTTCATATGAAAATATCGCCAAAACTATTACATGTTAAATTTATAAAAAGATACAAAAGATTTTTTGCTGACGTTTTGCTAGATAAAAAAACTGTAACAGCTCATTGCCCAAACTCAGGTTCTATGCTTGGTCTTTTAAACGAAGGGACCCATGCTTGGATTTCTAGAAGTGACAATCCTAATAGAAAACTTAAATATACATTGGAAATTCTAAACGATAAAAAAAGCAATGTTGGTGTCAACACCCACCGAGCAAATAGAATTGTTGAAGAAGCTTTAGAAAATAAAAAATTTAAAGAACTAAACAAATTCACTTCTACAAAAAGAGAGGCAAAATTTAATAAAGAGACACGATTTGATTTTTTGTTGGAAAACAAAAATAAAAAAGCTTTTTTAGAAGTTAAAAATGTAACCTTGAGTCGAGAAAAAAGTATTTCAGAATTTCCAGACTCCGTCACTACAAGAGGAAAAAAGCACCTAGTTCACTTGCAAGATGCAATTAAAAAAGGGTATGAAAGTTATTTACTTTTTTTAATACAAAGAGAAGATGTAAAAACTATGAAAATTGCGGATGATATTGATATTGAGTATTTTGAAGAAATTAAAAAAGCAAAAAAAAATGGAGTTAAAATTATTGCTTACTCTTGTAAAGTTAAAGAGAACGAAATATCAGTAAATAAAAAAATTAAAGTTTCAATTTAATGACTAAGTTTAACAAGTATTACCCTGATGAATTTAAAAAACTAAGGCACGCTGGAAAAATTTCTGCACAGTGTTTGGATTTTATTACCAATAAAATTAAACCAGGCATTTCAACAAAGGAGATAGATGATTTATGTGTTGCTTTCTTAAAAAAAAATAATGCTGTATCGGCTCCTCTTTACTACAGAGGTTTTCCCAAATCAGTATGCACATCTGTTAATCATGTTGTCTGTCATGGAATACCTTCTGAAAAAACATTGAAGGATGGTGATATTATAAATGTTGACGTAACTTCTTTTATTGACGGGTTTCATGGTGACACATCGAGAACATTTTGTGTAGGGAACGTATCTGTTAAAGCAAAAAAATTAGTGGAAACAACTAAAGAAGCGCTGGATAAGTCTATAAAAATTTTAAAACCTGGTGTTCACTTGGGTGATATTGGTAACAATATTCAAAACTATGTAGAAGATAAAGGCTATTCAGTTGTAAGAGACTTTTGTGGTCATGGTGTTGGAAGAGAGTTTCACGAAGAACCAAATATTCTTCACTATGGAAAAAGTGGAACTGGTCCAAAAATAGAAGAAGGCATGGTATTCACTATAGAGCCAATGATAAATGCTGGGAAATATGAAACCAAACTATTAAATGATGGCTGGACCGCAGTTACAAAAGACAAATCTCTGTCCGCACAATTTGAACACACTGTGGGTATAACTAATAATGGGTATGAAATTTTTACCCTTTCATAATAAAATAACCTAAATGATTCCAAGATATTCTAGAAAAGAAGTGGCTCAGATTTGGGAGCCCACGAATAAATTTAACATATGGTTAGATATTGAAATTTATGCTGCTCAAGCAATGGAAAAATATAAAATTATTCCAAAAGGTGTTGCGGCAAAAGTCAGAAAAAAATCAAAAATAAATATTAAAAGAATTGACGATATTGAGAAAAAAACAAAGCATGATGTAATTGCTTTCCTAACTTCAATAGCAGAGGTTGTTGGTCCAGAAGCTAAATATTTGCACCAAGGAATGACATCGTCTGATGTTTTGGATACGTGTTTTAACTTACAACTCAAGCAAGCTGGGAAAGTTTTGCTTCAAGACATTGATAAAATTTTAAAAACTTTAAAAAACAAATCAAAAAAATATAAAAATACAATTACAATTGGTAGAAGCCACGGGATTCACGCTGAACCTGTCACATTTGGTTTAAAGCTGGCGACTTACTATGCTGAGTTTAAAAGAAACAAAAAAAGATTAGAACAAGCTATAGATGAAATTTCAACGTGTGCAATTTCAGGTGCTGTAGGAACATTCGCTCACATTGGTCCAAATATAGAAAAATTCGTAGCAAAGAAATTAGGTCTAAAACCAGAGCCTATTTCTACACAAATCATTCCAAGAGACAGGCATGCTTATTTTTTTAATGTACTCGCTCTTATAGCAAGTTCAGCAGAAAGATTGGCCACTGAAGTTAGGCACTTACAAAGAACTGAAATTTTAGAAGCCGAAGAATACTTTTCCTCTGGTCAGAAAGGTTCGTCTGCTATGCCGCATAAAAGAAATCCAGTGTTATCAGAGAATATTACGGGATTGGCAAGGCTGGTAAGGAGCTATTCAATTCCAGGGATGGAAAATATAGTTTTGTGGCACGAAAGAGATATTAGTCATTCAAGTGTTGAAAGAAATATTGGTCCAGACGCTACTGTTACTTTGGACTTTTTGCTTGTGAGGTTAAATAATGTAGTGGCCAATCTGGTTGTTCACCCTAAGACAATGGAAGATAATTTAAATAAATTTAAAGGTCTAATCTTCTCACAAGGTGTCATGCTCAAATTAACTCAAAAGGGAGTTAAAAGAGAAGACGCTTATAAAACTGTCCAGCAAAATGCGATGAGAACTTGGGATAAAAATGAAGATTTTTATGAAAACTTAAAAAAAGATAAAATAATAACAAAAAACTTAAACGAAAAAGAATTAAAACAGTTATTTGATGTTAATTATCATAAGCGATATATTAATCATATTTTAGGAAGGGTTTTGAAATAATGAGAAGAAAAAAAATATACGAAGGAAAAGCAAAAATTCTTTATGAAGGCCCAGACAGAAACAGTGTGGTGCAATATTTTAAAGATGATGCAACAGCTTTTAATAATAAAAAACAAGCAGTTATTGAAGGCAAAGGAGTTTTGAATAATAGAATTTCTGAATTCTTATATACCCAACTTAACGACATTGGCATCGAAACTCACCTCATCAAAAGATTAAATATGCGTGAGCAATTAATTAAAAATTGCGAAATTCTGCCTATAGAATTTGTAGTAAGAAATGTTGCAGCTGGGTCACTGTCCTCAAGACTTGGAATAGCAGAAGGGACTTCTCTTAAAAGACCAATCATTGAATATTATTATAAAAATGATGAACTGGAGGATCCTTTGATTACAGAAGAACATATCGAAGTAAACGATTGGGCTACTAATATTGAAATTGCTCAAGCTACTGAGACTGCATTTAGAATAAATGACTTTCTTGTTGGTTTGTTTAGAGGTGTTGGAATTAAACTTGTAGATTTTAAACTTGAGTTTGGAAGAGTGTGGAACAACGATGAAAGCAGGGTAATTCTTGCAGACGAAATAAGTCCAGATACGTGCAGATTGTGGGATTTGAAAGATGAAAAAAAACTGGACAAAGACAGATTTAGAAAAGGTTTGGGTGGACTTGTTGAAGCTTACACTGAAGTTGCAAAACGATTGGGAATCATGCCAGAAGGCAGTAATATTATGGAAATTAAGAGTGGAATTTCCACAACTATAAAATTAAAAAAAAAATAAATTGAAGTTCGAAGTTTTTGTTACCCTAAAAGAAGAAGTTCTAGACCCACAAGGCAAAGCTGTAGAGAATGCTCTTAAAGATATTGGTTTAGATGCAATTAAAAACATTCGCCAGGGAAAATATTTTACACTAGAAGTAAATGAAACCGATGAAATTAAAGCCTTGGAAATGGTAAAACATTCTTGTGAAAAATTACTTTCCAATCAAACTATAGAAAACTTTAAGTTTAATAAAATTTAATGGAAGCTAATGTAATAGTCTTTCCAGGTTCTAATTGCGATAGAGATGTAAAAGTTGCGTTAGAAAAGTTTCAAATAAAAACAAAAATGGTTTGGCATCAAGACAGTGAAATGCCAAAAGCTGATTTAGTTGTGTTACCTGGGGGTTTTTCTTATGGAGACTACTTAAGGTGTGGCAGCATGGCTTCAAAATCAAATATAATGAATGAAGTTACCAAACATGCAAATGATGGGGGCTATTTAATTGGAATTTGTAATGGCTTTCAAATTTTAACTGAAACAGGGCTTTTGCCAGGGGCGCTACTAAGAAACAAAGGATTAAAATTTATGTGTAAATATGTTGATTTGATTGTTGAAAATAACGCTACCCCTTTTACTTCAAAATATAAAGAAAAAGAGAAGATAAAAATTCCAATTGCTCACAATGAAGGCAACTATTTCGCAGAAGAAAAAGTTCTAAACGAGTTAGAAAATAATGACCAGATTGTACTAAGGTATTGTGATGAAAGCTCAAATATTAATGAAGCAGGTAACCCAAATGGGTCATCATTAAATATTGCAGGTATAACCAATAAAAATAATAATATTATTGGAATGATGCCTCATCCAGAAAGGTGCGTAGAAAAAATACTGGGTGGAACAGATGGTTCGGGAATTTTTCAATCTTTATTAAACTAATGACAGAAGTAAATTTAGATTTAGCAATTCAACATGGTTTAACTGAAGAGGAATATGATAAATTAAAAGAATTACTTAAAAGAAATCCTAATTTCACAGAACTTGGTATTTTTTCAGCAATGTGGAATGAGCATTGTTCTTACAAATCTTCTAGGATTTGGCTTGGAACCTTACCAACCAAAAACAAGAGAGTTATTCAAGGGCCAGGAGAAAATGCTGGTGTTATAGATATTGATGACGGTGATGTTGCAATTTTTAAAATCGAAAGTCACAATCACCCCTCATTTATTGAACCATATCAAGGCGCTGCTACAGGTGTTGGTGGAATACTAAGAGATATTTTTACAATGGGCGCTAGACCAGTCGCAAATTTGAATGCTATTCGCTTTGGTTCACCTGATCACCCTAAAACTAAACACCTTTTAAACGGCGTTGTTTCTGGAATTGCTGGTTACGGAAATTGCATTGGGGTACCGACAGTTGGTGGAGAGGTTGAATTTGATAGTTGTTACGATGGCAATATACTTGTGAACGCTATGAATATTGGTTTAGCAAAAAAAGATAAGGTCTTTTATTCAATTGCTAGCGGTGTTGGCAATCCAGTGATTTACGTGGGTTCTAAAACAGGAAGAGATGGAATTCATGGTGCATCCATGGCCTCACAAGAATTTGATTCAGACTCTGAAGCAAAAAAACCAACTGTACAAGTTGGTGATCCCTTTGCTGAAAAGCTTTTACTGGAAGCTTGTCTTGAATTGATGCAAACTGATACAATCGTATCCATCCAAGATATGGGTGCAGCAGGTTTAACTTCATCTTCTGTAGAAATGGCCTCAAAAGGAAATATTGGAATTGAATTAAATTTAAATAAAGTTCCATGCCGTGAAACTGGTATGTCCCCTTATGAGATGATGCTATCAGAAAGCCAAGAAAGAATGTTGATTGTTTTAAAAACTGGAAAAGAAAAAGAAGCTGAAAAAATTTTTAAAAAATGGGATTTGGATTTCTCAGTTATAGGAATGTTGACAGATACTAAAAACTTAACTTTAAAACATAATGAGAAAATAGTTTGCGATATACCAATTTCAGCTTTAGCTGATGAGGCGCCTAAATACGAGAGAGATTGGGTGGAAATTAAAAAACCAGATCATATCGATCTTGAAAAAAAACTTGATGATCTGAACTTGGAACAAACAATTAAGAATTTACTCTCCCACCCCAATCAAGCAAACAAGTCTTGGGTTTGGGAGCAGTATGATCACATGGTTATGTGTGATACGGCACAGTTTCCAGGTGGTGATGCTGCAGTGATTAGAGTTCATGGTCACAGAAAAAAAGCGATTGCTGCAACAGTTGACTGCACTCCAAGGTATTGCAATTCACATCCTTTCACTGGTGGTATGCAGGCTGTATGTGAAACTTATAGAAACTTAAGTGCAGTTGGAGCTGAACCAATAGCAATTACAAACTGTCTTAACTTCGGAAACCCAGAAAAATCTGAAATCATGGGTCAGTTCGTTGGAGTAGTTAAAGGGATGACTGAAGCTTGTAATAAATTAAATTACCCTGTGATATCTGGAAACGTATCTCTGTATAATGAAACCAACGGCATTGGAATAAATCCGACCCCTACTATTGGAGGAGTTGGTCTTATAAGAGATTTTTCAAAGGCAAAATCTTCAAAATTTAAAAATGAGAAC
>CBFHHD010000053.1:0-6994 GCA_965655605.1 Candidatus Pelagibacteraceae bacterium
TGAATACCTTGTGGTTTTAAAGTTTGGGAAAATTCTAAAGCGCCAGATAAATTTGATACATCGCATAAGCCAATTGCAGAAACATTGTTGTCCTTACAAAAACTTAGTAATTTTGATATTTTTATTGCTCCTTCGCAAATGGAAAATTGGGAGTGTATTTTTAGATTTATGAACTCATTTTGCATTAAGCAAAATTAACAGTTCCATCTGATATTGTTAATTCTAAATCTGACTTACTAACAAGTGATTTGTTGTGAGTCGCAAAGATTATTAAAGTTTCATTATTCTTATAGCTATTTAATAAGTCTATAACAGTTTCAGCATTTTTATTATCTAAGCTACCTGTTGGCTCATCAGCTAATATTAATTTTGGTTTATTGATTAAACTTCTAGCGATCGCAACTCTTTGTTGTTCACCGCCTGATAGCTCATTTGGAGTATGATTTAATCTATGATTTAACCCAAAGTTGTCTAATAATTTTTTGCCTTCATTATAGCATTTGCTATAGTTATTATTTAAGTTAAGAAGTGGCAAAATTACGTTTTCAATAGCAGTAAGATCCTTGATCAAATTATAATTTTGAAAAACAATTGAAATATTTCTTTTTCTATACTCTGATTTTTCTTTATCACTCATGACAAAAAGGTTTTTTTCAGAAGACAAATGGTAAAACCCCTCGTCAGGAGTATCTAATAGGGAAATTAAATGTATAAAAGTTGATTTTCCAGAACCTGATGGCCCGGTTAAAGAGACTAAGTTATTTGGGTTTAGATTTAAATTTATGTCATTAAGTACAGATATTTTTTCTTTTTGATCATAGTATGCTTTGCTTAAATTTTTAATTTCAAAATAAGACTTAGTCATTTTTTAAGTTTTTTATTGGGTCTAATTTAGAAGCGCTTATTGCAGGCAAAAGTGATGAGAGAAAAACAATTATCGTCGAACAAATAAATATAAAAGCAATTGATTTGTAGTCAATATAACTTGGTAATTGATTTAAAAAATAAATTTCCGAAGGGAAAATATCCACATTTAAATAATGATTAAGTAGTAACCTAATATCTTCTAGGTACTTAGAGATCAAAATTCCAAAAATAGACCCTAGGACAGTTCCCATTATTCCAATATAAGAACCAATTGATAAAAAAATTTTAAGTATTGAATCTTTGCCAAACCCCATAGACCTCAAAATTGATATTTCTTTAGATTTATTTTTAATCAAAATAGTTAATCCAGAGACTATATTAAATGCTGCCACAACAATTATTAAAGTCAGTATTATAAACATGACATTTCTTTCAACTTTCAAGGCGTTGTAAAATGTTTGGTTATTATCTATCCATGAGTAAATTAATCGATCATTAAATATATCTTTTAATTTTTTTGTTAAATTTAACGATTGATCTGGATCTTGAAGTTTAATTTCATACTCGTTTAAATTATTTGAAATAAGTTCACTTTTATTAATAGATAAAATTAATACATTGTTATCAAACTCATAAATACCTGAGCTGAATACAAATCCAATATCAAAGCTAAACTGCTTGGGAAACATTCCAAAAGGGGTGGTTTCTGAACTATTGGATAATAATGATATTTTATCACCAACATCTAACGAAAGTTTTGAGGCAAGCTCAATTCCAATACCTATTTTGTCCTTGTGATATTGGCCTCTTACAATTGATTTTTCTATAAAAAAATTTTGACTATTTTCAATACCTTTTACCATTACTCCAAAATTGTCCTTTTTTGTTATGACTAGAGCTTCAGAATTGTTAACTAAATTAATATTTTTAATTTGGATATTTTTTTTTTTAGAAATTTGTTTAATTGTTTTAACATCATTTTTAATTGATTGGCTGGCTTGTATTGAAATATGAGGCTGATAACTTAATAGTTTATCCATTAAATCAATCCTAAAACCATTCATTACAGACATCACGACTATTAAAGTGGCAACACCGAGAGCAATTCCTAAAAATGAAAATGTTGAGATAACTTTTAAAAAACTATCTTTTTTTTTTGGTCTTAAATATCTTTTTATGATTAAAATTTCAGCTCTATTTATCAAGTTTGTAAATTTCTAATAGTTTATTAATCAAAGATTCTTTAGTTAAAATTTCTTTTTCTTGCCCTAATTCTTTAAATTCGTACTCATCCTTGTTTAGCTTTGAACCTATTATTACTTGGAAAGGAATGCCGATTAATTCAAAATTTTTAAATTTACTCGATGGATTTTCAGATGTGTCGTCTAATATGGGCTCTAAATCTAAAGATTTTAGATCGTTATATAATTCATGTGATTTCAAATCAGCCTCATCACCATTTTTACCAAGACTCAAAATAGCTACTTTAAAAGGTGTCACAGATTTTGGCCATTTCATAACTTTTCCATCATATTTAGCCTCGATAATCGCAGCTGGTAAACGCGAAACACCAATTCCATAAGATCCCATTTCAGGGTTAAAATTTTTTCCATCTTTTGAGGTTACAAAGGCATTCAGGGCTTTGGAGTACTTGTCTCCAAAGTAAAATATGTGTCCTATTTCGATACCTCTTGTGTGAATTTTGTTTTCACTACTTACTTTAGTGTCAAAAATTTCTTTATCGTGTTTTTCATCTGTTGCTGAATAAAATTTTGTAAAATTATCCAGTACTTTATTTAAGTTTTCTAAAGAATAATCTAAATTTTTAATTTCAATGTTTAATAAATTTTTATCTAAAAATACTTCACTTTCTCCCGTATCTGCTAATATTATGAATTCGTGTGACAAATTTCCACCAATAGGTCCAGTCTCCGCCTTCATGGGTATGGCTTTTAAATCCATTCTTTCAAATGTTTTTAAATAAGATAAAAACATTTTTTTATATGATATTTCTGCACTTTGCTTATCAATGTCAAAAGAGTATGCGTCTTTCATTAAAAATTCTCTACACCTCATAACTCCAAACCTGGGTCTGATCTCGTCTCTAAACTTCCATTGAACATGATATAAATTCAAAGGTAGACTTTTGTATGACTTGATATTGTCTTTAAACAATTGCGTAATTAACTCTTCGTTAGTTGGTCCATACAACAGGTCTCTTTCATGTCTATCCTGTATACGAAGCATTTCTTTACCATAATCATCATATCTTCCACTTTCTTTCCACAAATCTGCTGATTGGATTGTTGGCATTAGCATTTCAATAGCGCCAGCCTTATTCTGCTCCTCTCTAATAATATTTTCAATATTTCTTAATACTTTTAAGCCAAGTGGTAACCATGAATAAATTCCAGATGCTGACTGTCTTATCATGCCTGCTCTCAACATCAGTTGATGGGATTGTATTTTTGCTTCTGAGGGATTTTCTTTTAGAATTGGTAAAAAATAATTTGATAATTTCATTAAGAAAATAACTCCCTTACATTCAATATATCAAAATAAACTAAAACATAAGTTGTCGCAAACAATATTGAGGCGATAATAGTTGTCAATATTAACTTAAAAACAATTTTAGGATCCGTCGGTGCACCAGGATCTGTACCCTCAACCACACTCCCTTTTTCATTTTGAGATTTAATTTTAATGGGCAAAATTGTAAAAAGTATTAACCACCAAATAATTATAAAAACTACTATTGACCCTGTAATAGACATTTAAATTCTAATTAAATTTATTGTAGTAAATGGCCTTTTAGATGCTCTTCTTTGAAGAATTCTTTTTAAAGAGTTTCGCAAATTATCAATTAAGTTATTTTCCTGTTTTTTGTTATTTAAAGAGTAGCTTTTACATATATCTAAAATTTTATCTTCTAACTCATACTTAATTTCTATTAACTCGTGATCCTCCAGTGGTAAGCCACGAATATTTATAATGGGAGCTCTATCAACGTTTCCACCCTTCGACACTATCAAACTTACATCTATTAAGCCATTAAACGAGATGTTTTTTCTATCCCTTAAAGCTGCAGACTCCTCATCAATTAATTTATTACCATCAACTAATAATTTTCCTGAATTAACCTTATCAATTATTTTCGATTTTCCAGGAAACAATTTTAAAACATCTCCATTTTCAATAACCATTGGTTGCTTAATTTGTTTTGTTTTTGCAAATTCATAATGTTCTTTTAAATGCCTATGCTCTCCATGCACAGGTACAGATATATCAGGTCTTATCCAATTATACATTTCATTCATTTCTTCTCTACCAGGATGACCAGAAACATGAACGAAAGCATTTTCTTCCGAAATTACATTAATATTTCTTCTCACTAATATATTGTGCATAGAATATAGTTTCTTTTCGTTTCCTGGAATTATTCTTGATGAAAAAATAACTGTATCATCCGACACTATGTCTACATCGGGGTGGTCTTGATTGCATATTCTATTCATTGCGCCTCTGGGTTCACCCTGACTACCGGTACATAAATATACTATCTTATCTCTTGGAATTTTTTTTGCATCTCTTGGATCAAGAGGTGGTTTTACATTTTCAAAATAACCGCATGATTTTGCAACATTATAAATACGGTGCATAGATCGACCAACTAGACTGACGAGCCTACCGACTTTTTCGGCGCATTGAAATACGGTTTGCATTCTTGCAGCATTAGAAGCAAAAGTAGTTACTAAAATTCTTTTTTTTTGTTGTTCAAAAATATTAAGCATACTATCTTTAACATCTTTTTCAGATCCTGAGCGTCCCTCAGAAAAAATATTCGTAGAATCACAAACCATGGCCAAAATACCCTGGTCGCCAATTTCTTTTAATTTTGACTCATTGAAATTATCTCCCATCATCGGGTTAAGGTCACACTTCCAATCACCAGTATGAAATATTTTTTGACCACTGTATTCAAAAAGTAATGCATTTGGTTCTAAAATAGAATGCGTAAGTGAGACAAGATTTACTTTAACAAAATCTAAGTCTATCCTCCCATTAAGAGGTATAATTTTTAAATACTCGTCTATATCAATTTTTTTTTCTTTAAATTTTTCTTTAATCAAAGATCCGGTAAAAGGAGTTGTGTATATATTGCACATAATATTAGGCCAGACATGTGTTAAGGCACCAATGTGATCTTCATGACCATGTGTAATTATTATTGCTTCACAATTATCTTTGTGCTGATAAAGAAAATCAGGATCTGGAATAATTATATCTATTCCAGGAACACTTTCTTCGGCAAAAGTAATACCACAATCAACAACAACCCACTTGTGGTTATTGGGCTCGCCAAAACCATAGAGGTTCATATTTGCGCCAATTTCACCAGAACCACCGAGTGGACAAAACAATATTTCGTTTTCAGACTTCACTAAATAGCCTTGTATTGTGATTTACAGTCTCTGCAAGTCCGATTAGGGTTATATTTTTGTTAATCACAGCCTTCGGTTTAATATATTTTTTAAAAACATCAGAGTATCCACCCGTCAGTATCACTTTAAATTGTTTTTTATTCTCTTTGATGATTTGAGCAATAATACCATTAATCATATAAATATATCCAAAGAAGATACCTGAATTCATCGCAGAGACTGTATCTTTACCAGTTATTTTTTTTTGATTTCTAAGTTTTATTAAAGGTAAATTTGCTGTCGCTTGATACATTGAGTTTATAGAAAGTTTAACACCAGGTGCAATTACACCTCCTTCATAGCTTTTATTTGACAATATAATATCAAATGTTGTTGCGGTACCAAAATCAACAATAATCGAATTTTTTTTAAATAACTTTATTGCTGCTATAGAATTAACAATTCTATCTGAGCCTACTTGATTTTTTTTCCTTATATTAAGTTTAATATTTTTTTTTATTTTACTGTTTTTGATCTCATAAGATTGAATATTTAATTTTTTTAAAATTTTATTTGTTTTTTGAATAATTGTTGGGACAACGGATGAAATTAAAGCTGATTTTATTTTTTTCCTCTTTACAATTGATTTAATTTCTTTTTCTAATAACTTTGAGTAAGTATTAATTGAAAAAACATTAATAATGATTTTTTTTTTTAAATTATATGTTCCAAGTTTTATTTTAGTATTACCTATATCAATTAGTAAAATCATTATTAAAAATATTTAAAATTTTTTTTGAAATAATCAATTAAATCAAAATTAGAAGACACTTCTTTAATATGTTTTTTTAAAAAAGTTGTTTTATAATTATTTATATTTGGACTTTTATATAAGTTTAAACCTATACCAGCAATTAAAAATATTTTTTTTTTACTAATTAAACTTTCAATTAAAATTCCACAAATTTTTTTTTTATTAATTAATATGTCATTTGGCTCTTTAATAGTAATTTTTATTGCAGGAACACCGATCTGAATTAAATAATTTTTTACAATCCTAAGTGCTGAATATTGGGCGAGTTTAATTTTTTTATAACTATTAACATTTTTATATATTGAACAAAATAAATTGCCATTTAATGAGATCCATTTATTTCCCATTCTACCTCTGCCACTTTGCTGCTGGTCAGATATTATTATGCCTTTTTGAGAGTAAGACTTCTTAATTATTTGCATAGCAAAGTCATTGGTGCTTCCAACTTTGTCTAAATAAGTTACATCTAAATTCATGTATTAACTAAATAGTATCGCAGCCAAATTAGTAAATTCTAATAATAAAGATGGATTAATAAAATAAAGTAAAATTAAAGACGAAGATAATGCTAATGAGAATTTCATTCCAATACCAGACATATCATCAAACTTTTCAGTCTCTTTATCAAAGTACATTATCTTAATTATACGTAAGTAATAAAAAGCAGAAGTGAGCAATCCAATAATTGCCAACAAATACATTTCAGATTGTACAACTGACTTAAAAATATAAAACTTTGCAAAAAATCCAGCTAACGGAGGAATGCCGGCTAGTGAAAATAACAGAACACAAAAACAAGCAGCGATCATTGGGTGATTTTTAGATAAACCACTTAAGTCCCTAATATCTTCAAAGTAAACTTTACCACGCTTAAAAAACAAAATAGATGTAA
>CBFHHD010000054.1:0-6878 GCA_965655605.1 Candidatus Pelagibacteraceae bacterium
GCTTCATCCATTCACCATCATCTCTCTCTTTAAAGTCTTCTCTAGAATGGGCCCCTCTGCTTTCTTTTCTGTTTTCAGCAGAAGCCACGGTCACTTGGGATTGTCTAATTAAATTATCAAACTCTAGCGCTTCAACTAAGTCAGTATTAAAAATTAATGACCTATCTTTTACAGCAATACTAGATAACCCATTCCAAGGTTCTTGAATTTCTTTAAGACCTTCAGATAAAGTTTTATCAGTTCTAAATACAGCACATTTACTTTGCATAGTTCTTTGCATTTGATCTCTTAAAACTGAAGTTGGTGTATCACCATCAGCATTTCTCATTTTATCAAATCTATCTAAGCTTTTTTGAACACTTGCATCAGAAATTTCCTCATGTTTTGAGTTTGGTTTTACTTTTTGAGCAGCTCTTACTGCTGCTGCTTTTCCAAAAACAACTAGGTCAATCAAAGAATTTGATCCAAGTCTATTTGCGCCATGCACTGATACACACGCTGCTTCACCCACTGACATTAAACCTTCAACTATAGAATCTGATCCATCAGCATTTTTGGATAAAACTTCTCCATGATAATTTGTAGGAATGCCACCCATATTATAATGCACTGTTGGCAGCACAGGAATAGGCTCTTTGGTTACATCTACCCCTGCAAATACTTTGGCAGATTCTGAAATACCAGGAAGCCTTTCTTTTAAAACTTTTGAGTCTAAGTGATTTAAGTGTAAGAAAATATGATCTTTATTTTTTCCAACCCCTCTACCTTCGTTTATTTCAACTGTCATTGATCTTGAAACAACATCTCTTGACGCTAAATCTTTTGCTGAGGGTGCGTATCTTTCCATAAATCTCTCACCCTCTGAATTCACTAAGAAGCCACCTTCTCCTCTGCTTCCCTCGGTAATTAAACAACCTGCTCCATAAATACCTGTTGGGTGAAACTGAACAAACTCCATATCTTGCAAAGGAAGACCGGCTCTTAAAACCATCCCGCCTCCATCGCCTGTGCAAGTATGTGCAGACGTTGCGGAAAAGTATGCTCTACCGTAGCCACCTGTTGCTAAAATAACCATTTTGGATCTAAAACGATGAATTGTACCGTCTTGTAAATTCCAAGCCACAATCCCTTGGCACTTACCATTTTCCATAATTAAATCTAACGCGAAATATTCAATAAAAAATTCAGTATCTCTTTTTAAAGCTTGTCCATAAAGTGTGTGAAGAATTGCATGGCCCGTTCTATCAGCTGCAGCACAGGTTCTTTGAACTACTCCATTTCCATAATTCTTTGTCATGCCACCAAATGGTCTTTGATAAATTTTTCCATCTTCAGTTCTACTAAAAGGAACGCCGTACTTCTCTAATTCGACAACTGCCTGGGGAGCCTCTTTACACAAAAATTCAATTGCATCTTGGTCACCTAACCAATCAGCACCTTTTACAGTATCATACATGTGCCATCTCCAATCATCTTCACACATATTACCTAACGCAGCTGAAATACCACCTTGAGCAGCAGCTGTATGACTTCTGGTTGGAAATACTTTTGAAACACAAGCAGTCTTCAATCCTGCTTCTGACAATCCCACTGCAGCTCTTAGGCCTGATCCTCCGGCACCTACCACTACTACGTCATATTCGTGATTAATTACTTCGTAACTCATAGTCCTAATATAATCATTGATACGATTGCGGCAATAGGAATAATTAAAGAAATTCCTAATACACCGTGATTAAGTATTTTTTTTATTTTTTCATCATGAATATAGTCTTCAAATATTTCACCCATCCCAATTCTCATATGAAAAAAAGCTAAAACAAAAATTAAACTTATTAATGATAGATTTAGCTTATTGTTAAGGAAGAGCATTGCTTCATCGTAATTATACGTCATCATGTTATCAAAATTAAATAAAAACCATAATAATATTGGAATCATTAAAACTGCCGCGACCCTTTGTGCTATCCATTTGTTTACTACATTATTCATTAAAAAATCCAAACCAGTGAGGTTAATATGAAGGATGAAAGTAAGACTGTCAGCCCACTAAGGTTTGCTGTTTTAATGTCGTAGCCATAACCCATGTCCCAAAAAAGATGCCTGATGCCATTGAGCAAGTGATAAGAGAATGACCAAGTAATTCCTACAAAAATAAATTTCCCAATAAACATCGATGAAAACATTTCAAAGTAAAAAAACGTATCTTTCCCAAAAAATAAAAAAAATATCCATAATGCTAAAAACGATAACCCCGCAAGATTAAAGACAGATGTCATTCTATGTGTAATCGACAACAAAGAAGAAAGTTGCCATTTGTAAACCTGCAAATGTGGTGAGAGAGGACTATCTGATTTCATAATATAATACTTTTATAAGAATAATTTTGAATTTCAAAATTCATTAATGTCACAATGTAAGGGTTTTACTTAAGTTTATCTATAATTGCTGAACCCATTTCTGATGTAGAAACCTTTTTCTTACCATCTTCCATAATATCAGGCGTTCTTAATCCATCTTTCAGCACTTCTTGTACCGCTCTATCAATATCATCAGCTACATTGTCTAAGTCTAAAGAATATTTTAAAGCCATTGAGAAACTTAATATCATCGCCAAGGGATTTGCAATTCCTTGGCCCGCAATATCTGGGGCCGAACCATGGCACGGTTCATACATAGATCTAATTTTTCCATTTTTATCTTTTTCACTTAATGAAGCTGATGGTAACATCCCCAAAGAACCAGTTAACATTGCTGCCTCATCGGACAACATATCTCCAAAAAGATTGTCCGTAACAATCACATCGAATTGCTTAGGATTTTTGACTAATTGCATAGCACAGTTATCAGCAAGCATATGGCTTAATTCAATATCTTTGTAATTTTTATTTTCATCATAAAATTTTTGTACTTCTTCTTTCCATAATAAGCCTGCTTCCATGACATTAGACTTTTCTGCTGAAGTAACTTTCTTATTTCTTTTTTTAGCAAGATCAAAAGCAACTTTTGTAACTCTTAAAATCTCTTTCGTTGTATAAACGTGAGTATTGATACCTCTTCTTTCTCCGTTTTCAATTGGCTCAACGCCTCGCGGTTCACCAAAATAAATTCCACCAGTAAGCTCACGCACTATCATAATATCTAATCCAGATACAATCTCTGGCTTTAAACTAGATGCGCTAACTAACTCAGGAAAACATATGGCTGGCCTTAAATTTGCGAATAATCTTAATTCTTTTCTCAATCTAAGTAATGCACGCTCAGGTCTCTTTGAAAATTCTAATTTATCGTACTTTGGTCCACCGACAGCTCCTAGTAAAACTGCATCGCTATCTTGAGCTTTATATAATACATCATCAGTTAAAGGTGTTTTATTCTTTTCATAAGATGCTCCACCAACTAACTCTTCTGTAATATCGACATCTATTTTTTTGCTTTCGTTTAAAAATGCTATTATTTTTTTTACTTCAGCCATGATTTCTGGACCAATGCCGTCACCAGGTAAAAGTAATAAGTTTTTTTTTGTCATAAATTTAATTTTTTATTAAAATAACCAAGGCGTTTTGGTTTTATTTTTTTCAATAAAATTTTTGATATCTGAAGATTTCTTTAAAGTAAGAGCAATATCATCATAACCATTGATTAAACATTCTTTTCTAAATTCCTCTACTTCAAAATCAAAAGGTGTGTTGTCTCCCTTATTAATTTTTTGATCTTCTAAGTTTACAGTAATTTCTTTGTGAGATTTTGATAATTCAGCTAACTCTTTAATTTTATCTTCTTCTAATACAATTGGTAAAATTCCGTTTTTAAAACAATTATTGTAAAATATATCGGCAAAAGAAGGTGCAATCACAACCCTAATGCCAAAATCTAATAGAGACCAGGGTGCATGCTCTCTTGAGGAACCGCAACCGAAGTTTTTTTCTCCAACCAAAATTTTCGAGCTCGTATAGGGATCTTGATTCAAAACAAAATCATTAATAGGATTTCCTTTTTCATCGTAACGAAGTTCGAAAAATAAGCTTTTTCCCAATCCAGTTCTTTTAATAGTTTTTAAAAACTGTTTGGGTATGATCATATCGGTATCAACATTTACAATCGACAAATATGCTGGAATACTTTTAATTTGAGAAAACTTTTCCATTATATTAATTTTCTAACATCTGTTAATTTTCCTTCAATAGCTGCTGCTGCTGCCATCCCAGGGCTACATAAGTGAGTTCTTCCGCCTCTACCTTGTCTTCCTTCGAAGTTACGATTTGATGTTGAGGCACACCTTTCTTGGGGCTTGAGTTGATCTGGATTCATTCCCAAACACATTGAACAACCAGCATTTCTCCATTCCAAACCAGAATCAATAAAAATTTTATCTAACCCCTCGTCTTCTGCTTGTTTTTTTACAAGCCCAGAGCCAGGTACTACATACCCTGAAACATTTTGTGCAATTTTTTTTCCTTTAAGAATTTCAGCTGCAGCTCTCAGGTCTTGTATTCTTCCATTTGTACACGATCCAATAAAAACTTTATCTATTTTAATATCTTCAATTTTAGTTTCTGGCTGAAGTCCCATGTATTCTAAAGATCTCAATACTGCACTTCTCTTATCTTTATCTTCAAATTCTTCAGGTTTTGGTATTGATGAATTTATTGGCAATACGTCTTCTGGGCTAGTGCCCCATGTAACAGTTGGTAGTATTTCTTCTGCCTTTAAAACGATCTCTTTATCAAAAACTGCATCTTGGTCAGATTTTAA
Organism: Candidatus Pelagibacteraceae bacterium; assembly: GCA_965655605.1. Taxonomy (GTDB): domain Bacteria; phylum Pseudomonadota; class Alphaproteobacteria; order Pelagibacterales; family Pelagibacteraceae; genus HIMB114. The sequence continues at coordinate 4,756 of CBFHHD010000054.1, forward strand.
TGATAGCCAAAATTCTTTTGCTTGATCCCAATATTCTCCTTTAGGTGATAGCGGTCTATCTTTTAAAAACTCAACTGTTTTTTCATCAGGCTCAATAATGCCCGCTCGAGCGCCTGCCTCAATAGACATATTACAAACAGTCATTCTTTCTTCCATCGATAAATTTTTAATAGCATCTCCTGTGTACTCAATGACATAACCTGTTCCACCTGCAGTACCAATTTTACCGATGATACTTAAGATAATATCCTTAGCTGTTACACCAACCGGTAATTTTCCTTGCACATCAATTTTCATATTCTTTGATTTTCTTTGTATCAAAGTTTGAGTAGCCAAAACGTGCTCAACTTCAGAAGTTCCAATTCCAAAAGCCAAGGCGCCAAATGCACCGTGTGTTGCCGTATGACTGTCACCACAAACAATTGTCATTCCAGGTTGAGTCAGGCCTTGCTCTGGTCCAATGACATGAACAATCCCCTGTCTCACATCGTTAAGACCAAAAAAGTCAATTCCAAATTCTTTACAATTTTTATCTAAAGTTTCGTATTGTATTCTAGAATCTTCATTTTCAATTGGTTTGCTTCTATCAGTTGTTGGAACATTATGATCTGCAACAGCTAGTGTGAATTCTGGATGTTTAACTTTTCTATTATTAGTTCTCAAACCTTCAAATGCTTGGGGGCTTGTTACCTCGTGGACTAAATGCCTATCGATATAAAGTAAACAAGTGCCATCATCTTGTTGGCTAACTAAATGACTTGCAAATAATTTATCGTATAACGTTTTACCCATTATAAATTATTTTTTTTCTTGAGATTTATTTGGTGTATTTTTTTCTTTTTTGATTTCTTCAGATTTTGGCTTTTCAACCTTATCAGTACTTTCACTTGCTGATGAAGCTTTTTGATCTTCTGCCGTAATTTTGGCTGCTTTATCCTTTGTTGTATCTAGTCCTAGCTTCTTTTTAATCTTTTCATTAATTCTAGCTGATTTTCCACTTCTCTCTCTTAAATAATAAAGTTTAGCTCTTCTTACTTTACCCGATCTAATTAAATCTATTGAGTCTAAGTTTGGACTATGTAATTGAAATACCCTTTCAACACCTTCTCCAAATGAAACTTTTCTAACTGTAAATGAGGAGTTAATTCCACCACTTTTTTTAGCTATACATACACCTTCAAAAGCTTGGACTCTCTGTCTTTTGCCTTCTACGATTCTTACATTTACTCTGATTGTGTCACCTGGAAAAAATTCTGTTGCCTGTTTATTGGCAGTTAAGTTTTCTAAATGCTTTTTTTCTATTTCTTCAATTCTGTTCATTTTCTTTACTCTTATTTACATATCGAGACCATAAATCTGGTCTGAGGCGCTGAGTTATAACCTTTGATTGGTTTAAACGCCAGTCTTTTATTTGGGCGTGATTCCCTGATAATAGCACATCTGGTACGCTTAAATCGTTCCAAGTCCTAGGTTGGGTATATTGATTATACTCCAGTAAATCCTCGCTAAAACTCTCTTCTTTTATTGAATTTTCGTTACCCAAAACTCCTGGTAACAATCTTATTACAGCATCTAAAATTACCATAGCTGCACTCTCACCACCTGAAAGAATAAAATCGCCAACAGAAATTTCTTCAATTTTTTGGTGATCCAATACCCTTTGATCCACTCCTTCAAAATGCCCGCATAATAAGTTTACACCTTTTAGATTAGAAAAATCTATTGCCAACTTTTGATCAAATTTTCTTCCACGAGGTGATAAATAATATGTTTTAAAATCATTTGAATTTTCTTCTAAGCATCTGTTTACAACATCCGCTTTTAATACCATTCCAGAACCGCCGCCATAAGGCTTATCATCTACCGACGCATGCTTATCCAAAGAATAGTCTCTTATATTTTTAACAGTTAAAGTCCAAATTTGTTTCTCTGAGGCCCTTTGGTAAATACCACTACCTAGAACCCCAGGAAAAAAATCAGGGTACAATGTAAAAATATTTGCTGAAAACATTTTATTATTTTTTTTCTTCAGCCTTATCTTCTTTAGGAGCTTCTGCTTCTGCCTTTGGAGCTTCTGCTTCTGCCTTTGGAGCTTCTGCTTCTGCCTTTGGAGCTTCTGCTTC
>CBFHHD010000055.1:0-6870 GCA_965655605.1 Candidatus Pelagibacteraceae bacterium
GCTAACACCAATCACAGCATTATTGATTAAGCTTCTTTGCAATCCCCAGATAATTTTATTTTGTTTTTTTAAATCTTTTGGAGTTATTATGATTTTTTGATCTTCAAATACAGTGTTTAGGTGCTCTGTATTAATTGCTAATTGTTTTTTCCCCTTAGGACCTTCTAAGCTTATAGTAGTATCGCTAATAGCGACCTTAACATCACTTGGTACCTGAATATGTTTTTTTCCAATTTTAGACATAAATTAAGAAATATTACAGATTATTTCTCCTCCTACTTTTTTTTCTCTAGCTTCGTTATCAGTTAAAATTCCATGGGATGTGGAAATAATAGCAACGCCTAATCCATTTAAAACTCTCGGCAAACTATCAAAGCTTGTGTATATTCTTCTTCCTGGCTTTGAGACTCTGCTAATTTCATTTATGACTGGGTTACCTTGAACATATTTCAAGCTTACAATAAGGTTATCGAATGAACCATGTTCACTCTTTTGAACTTTGTAACTTACTATAAAACCTTCTCTCTCCATTGCATCTAAAACAAATTTTTTAAATTTAGAGCCTGGAATTAAAACACTTGGATGGTTTCTTTGTTGTGCATTTCTTATTCTTGCAAACATATCTCCAACTGGATCGCTAATCGTCATAATTTCCTCCTACCAACTTGATTTTGTCATGCCTGGAATTTTACCCATAGAAGCTAGTTCTCTAAGCGCAATTCTAGACATTTTAAGTTTGCGGTAATAACCGTGAGGCCTACCTGTAATTTCACATCTGTTTCTAATTCTTATTTTTGCAGAATTTTTTGGTAATTTTGAAAGCTTAAGCGCAGCTTCAAATCTTTCATTTAAATTTGTTTTTTTGTCCATTACAATTTGTTTAAGCTTCTTTCTTTTAGACTCATATTGCTTAACTAATTTTATTCTTTTTTTATTCTTCTCTACAGCTGAAACTTTTGCCATATTAATTGGATCCTTTCTTTACAAACGGGAAGTTAAATTTATCAAGCAAAACTTTTGCTTGTGCCTTATCATTAGTTGAAGTTACAACTGTAATATCCATTCCTCTAGTTTTGTCGACTTTATCAAAGTTAACCTCTGGAAAAATAACGTGCTCTTTCACACCAAAGCTATAATTAGCATTTTCATCAAAACTTTTAGGATTTAATCCTCTAAAATCTTTAATTCTCGGTAAAGCAATATTAATCATTCTATCTAAGAAATAGTACATGTTGTTTTTTCTAAGGGTTACTTTTAGTCCTAATGGAATTTTTGCTCTTGTTTTAAAATTTGAAATTGCTTTTTTTGATTGTGTAATAACTGGTTTTTGACCAACAATATTTGCAAGGTCTGTTTCAATGGTTTTTAAAATCTTGTTATCACTAGCATCTAACCCTAAGCCCATATTTACTACAATTTTCTCAAGCTTGGGAACTTGCATTATATTTTTAATTCCTAAACTATCTTTTAACTGAGGAATAATTTCTTTTTTATAAATTGATTTTAACCTTGGCTCCATCTTACTTACTTTCTTTCTTTTTAACTTTTGTTGTTTTTGCCTCTACTTTTTTTTGTGTTTTATTTGGCTTTGTTTCTTTGCTGCTATTCTTGCCATCTATAATTTTTAAGTTTGACAGGTGTACTGGTTTTTCCAAACTAACAATTCCACCCTTTTGTTCTTTTGTTGGCTTTTGATGTTTCTTTTTAACATTTATTCCTTTAACCAAAGCTTTATAATCTTTTGGAAACATTTTGATGATCTCACCTGTTTTACCTTTGTCTGCGCCAACAGTCACTTGTACAGTAAACCCTTTTTTTAATTTTGTTTTCATAATTACAGCACCTCCGGCGCTAAGGAGATTATTTTCATATGCTTTTTGTCTCTTAGCTCTCTTGTTACAGGACCAAAAATTCTAGTTCCAATGGGCTCGCCATTTGCAGCGATTAAAACTGCGGCATTTTTATCAAATTTTATTGCTGAACCATCATTTCTTTGGATTTGTTTTTTTGTTCTCACTATTACAGCTTTATGAACATCACCTTTTTTAACCTTACCTTTTGGCATAGCATCTTTGATACTAACTACAACAATATCACCAATACTTGCGTAACGTCTTTTTGATCCACCTAACACTTTAATGCACTCTATTCTCTTAGCGCCAGTATTATCAGCAACTTCCATTTCAGTCTGAACTTGAATCATATTAACCTTCTAACACTCTCCATTTTTTTAATTTAGAAATTGGTTTTGACTCAATAATTTTAATGTCATCGCCAACTTTGAATTCACCAGTATCATAATGCGCATGATATTTTTTTGATCTTTTAAGAACCTTTTTTAAAACTGGGTGTCTAAATTTTCTTTCAACTTGAACAACAATAGTGTTCTGATTTTTAGCACTTACAATTTTTCCACTTAAAACTCTTTTTGGCATTAGTTATCTTTCTTCTTTTGATTTAAAAAAGTCATTATTTTAGCAATAGACCTTCTGACAATTCTCACTCTTGTCGTATTTTGAATTTGCGAATTAACCTTTTGAAACCTTAAGTTAAATTGCTCTTTTTTAAAATTTGTCAATTCTTTTTGTAATTGAGCAACTGTTAATTTTTTTATTTCATTAGTTTTCATGACTATAAATTCATATTTCTTTTAATTAATTTAGTTTTGATAGGTAATTTTGAAGCCGCTCTATCAAATGACTCTTTGGCTACGGTTTCACTAACGCCATCTATTTCAAAAATAACTCTTCCGGGTTTAACTCTATACACCCAAAACTCCGGTGAACCTTTTCCCTTACCCATTCTCACTTCAATAGGCTTTTTTGAAACTGGAATATTTGGAAAAATTCTTAACCAAACTCGTCCTTTTCTCTGCATATGCCTAGTTAACGCAACTCTTGCAGCCTCTATTTGTCTTGATGTAACTCTTTCTGGCTCAAGAGCCTGCAAACCATACGATCCAAAGTTTAAAGATGCACCGCGTGTTGCTGTACCTTTGATTCTACCTTTGTGAGCTTTTCTAAATTTAGTTCTTGCTGGTTGTAACATTAGTTAATATCCTCTTTTTTTTCAGCTTCGATTTTCTTTTGTAAATCTTTTTGGAAAACTACACCTTTATAGATCCAAACTTTAACACCAATAATTCCATAAGTAGTTGCTGCTTCTGACTCAGCATAATCAACATCCGCTCTCAATGTGTGTAAAGGAATACTGCCTTCTCTTAACCATTCCGTTCTTGCGATCTCATTTCCACCTAATCTTCCACTCACTGTAACTTTTATACCCTTGGCACCTAATCTTAAAGTTGCTGAAATTGCTCTTTTCATAGCTTTTCTATAAGCAATACGTTTTTCTAATTGTTGTGAAATATTTGTGGCAACCAAATAAGCATCGAGCTCGGGTTTTCTAATCTCTTTAATATTTATATTAACTTCATCATTAGTGATTTTTGAAATGTTTTTTTTAATTTTTTCAATATCTGAACCTTTTTTTCCAATCACAAAACCTGGTCTTGATGTATAAATTGTTACCACACATTTTTTTGAAGGACGTTCAATCAATATCTTTGAAACACCGGAGTTTTTAATAGTGCTATTGATATATTTTCTAATTTTAAAATCTTCTATTAAATAAGTTCCGTAATTTTGTTTTTTTGCAAACCAAACAGAATCCCATGTTTTGTTAATTTTTAGTCTAATACCAATTGGATTTACTTTTTGTCCCATATCTTAAGCTACTTTTCCTTCTGTTTCCTTTTTTTCACTCACTACGATAGTTAAATTTGCGAAAGGTTTGTGAATTTCTCCAGCTCTTCCTTTTGCTCTAGGACGGTATCTTTTCATCACCATCCCTTTACCTACGTATGCCTCTTTAATAAATAAATTATCGATGTCTAGTTGGTTGTTGTTTTCAGCATTTGCTACAGCAGATTTAATAGTTTTTGAAATTTCTTTTGAAACTCTTTTTTCAGAGAACTGTAAGTTTCTAAGTGCTACATCAGCCTTTTTGCCTCTTATAGATCTTAAAATCTCATTAACTTTTCTAGGACTCGATCTCAAGTTCCTGTAATGAGCTTTTACAATAGATAAATCTTTAGTTTCTTTTTTTGCTTTAGCCATAATTATCCTTTTTTCGGTCCTGTTCCTCCAGCTTTTTTGTCACCTGCTGTATGTCCTAAAAATTGTCTAGTCGGAGCAAACTCACCTAGTTTATGCCCAACCATCTCATCAGAAATAGTAATTGGAATAAATTTTTTGCCGTTATAAATTTCAAATTTCAATCCAACAAACTCTGGAATTACTGTTGATCCTCTAGACCATGTTTTTATTGGTCTTTTTAATCCATCAACGCCTTTTTCAACTTTCTTAAGTAAACTTGGATGCACAAAAGGTCCTTTCCAAACTGATCTAGCCATTATTATTTTCTCTTTTTCTTTCTAGAAATAATAAATTGGTCTGTCTTTTTATTATTTCTTGTTTTTAATCCTCTAGTTCCTTGACCCCAAGGAGTAACAGGGTTTCTTCCACCTGATGTTTTTCCTTCACCACCACCATGCGGGTGATCCACTGGGTTCATAACAACTCCTCTTACCGTAGGTCTTTTTCCTAACCATCTATTTCTACCTGCTTTACCAATTTTTTGGTTTTTGTTGTCAATATTGGATACCTGGCCAATAGTTGCTCTACACTTAGATAAAATCTTTCTTGTTTCTCCAGATCCAAGTTTTACAAGAGTGTAATCATCGTCTTGTCCCATAATTTGAGCTGATGAACCTGCTGATCTTGATAAAATTCCACCTTTACCTGGTGTAAGTTCGATATTGTGAACTGATGTACCAGCAGGAATATGTTTTAATAAAATTGTATTCCCCTTTTGAATTTCAGCTTTTTCAGCAGAAATTATTTTATCTCCAATTTTTAACCCATGTACTCCAAGCACATAACTTAATATTTTGTCTTGATATTCAACAAGCATAATATTTGCACTTCTATATGGATCATATTCAAATCTTTTTATTTCAGCAGGAATATCAATTTTATTTCTCTTAAAATCAATTTGTCTATAAAGTTTTTTATGACCCATCATCTTATGTCTTGTGGTGATGCGTCCCTGGTTATTTCTACCGACAGCTCTTTTTCTAAATTTTGTTAAGCTTTTTTCTGGTCTACCTTTCCATAAATCACTTCTATCAACTAATATGGTTGATCTTGTTGACTTTGTATAAGGTTTAAAACTTTTTAATGCCATTTAAATTAAACTCCTGCGGTCATATCTATTGTTTGACCCTCTTTTAAAGTTACGATTGCTTTTTTGTAACCAGGTTTGCTTCCAATTTTTCCTCTAGTAACTTTTGCTTTTGATTTAGATAATAATGTATTCACTTTTATAACCTCAACTTTATAAAGTTTTTCAATACTTTTTTTGATTGATTGTTTGTCTGCATCTTTTGCAACTTTAAAAGTAATTTTATTTAAAGCATTCATGTTTGTAGATTTCTCAGTAATTACTGGAGATAAAATTATATCGAATGCTGAATTTTGGTTTATCATTATTTTATTAACCTCTCTTCTATGGCTTTAAAGGACTCTTTGGTAAAAAGGATTTTCTCATATTTAATTAAGTCATAAACGTTAGTTCCTTGATCCTCTAACTTTTTTGAATTTGGAATATTTTTAATGCTTCGTACAAATTCCTTAGGTGCATCTTTGTGGTGAATAAACAATGCGCTTTTTGAATTAATGTTTTTTAAGAAATTTTTAAAGTTTTTAGTTTTAAGCCCAGCAGTTTTTGGTTCTGTTAATACTACAATTTGCTCTAATCCTGCTTTAGCTGAAAGAGCATGAACAAGTCCAAGTTTTCTAACTTTCTTATTTAATTTTTTAATTGCGTAAGCGCCCCTGTGTCTTGGTCCATGAGCAATACCGCCTCCAACAAAAATTGGAGCTGTAATGTTACCATGTCTTGCTCCACCAGAACCTTTTTGTTGTACAATTTTTCTTCTAGAACCTTTTACTTCACCTCTACTCTTTGTGTGACCAGTTTTTTTAAACATTTTATTCTGCTGCCAATCAATTACCTGTTGTATAATATCTTTTCGTGGCTTTACTTTGAAAATCTTATCGGAAGCATCGACTGTGCCTATATTTTTTCCGTCTATGCCAATTTCATTAATCTTCATTATTTTTTCTCAGTGTCAGTTTTAGGTTGTTCTGTTTTAGATTCAGCTTTATCTTTTTTCTTTTTATCTTTTTTAGTTGATTGCATTTCTGCAAGTGAAACTTTGTATTTCTCTACTCGTTCACTGATTGTAGATTTATTCTTCTTTTTTATCGCTTCTTGAATTTCTACAATAGAATTTTTGCTGCCTGGTACCGCTCCTCTTAAATAGAGCAAGTTATTTTCTATGTCAGTTTCAACAACTTCTAGACCCAATGTTGTTCTATATTTTGCTCCCATATGTCCAGCCATTTTTTTTCCTTTAAATACTTTTCCTGGGTCTTGACACTGACCAGTTGAACCGTGTGCTCTATGTGAAACGGAAACACCATGAGTTGCTCTCATTCCACCAAAATTATGTCTTTTCATAGAACCTGCAAAACCTTTTCCAATTGTCTTTGCTCTAACATCAACATACTTTTTGTCTTTCAGTAAATCTAAGTTGATTTCAGAACCTGGTTTCAAATCAGTGGCACTATCAGTTCTAAATTCTTTTAGTATTTTTTTTGGTTCTTGAGATCGTTTTGAATAAAAACCCTTCATTTGCTTCGTTAATTTAGAATTTTTAACATGACCATATCCAACCAGTATTGCTGAATAGCCTCTCTTCTCTTTTTCAATAACATCAATGACTTTAGCTTTTTCAATTTTTAA
>CBFHHD010000056.1:0-6344 GCA_965655605.1 Candidatus Pelagibacteraceae bacterium
ATATAGTTTTAATGCCAAATACTGCAAAAGGTGGTGGTATCTCTCGAAAGATTTTTAACTCTCAAGATAGGAAGCATATTAGGGAAGTAATTAATGGCCTAGATATACCAAGGTCAATGGGGTTAATAGTAAGAACCGCAGGGGCAAAAAAAACACAGAACGATATTAAAAATGACTTAGAAGTCTTAATAAAAATATGGGAAAAAATAAAATATAATACATTAAATTCTAATGCTCCCAATTTAATACATGAAGAGGGTGATTTGATTAATAGGGCTATACGAGATTTTTATACAAATGATACTAAAGAAATTATTGTTGACGGTAAAGATGGATATAAAAAAGCAAAAGAGTATGCGGATACTATTGCCAAAGATGCGTCCGCAAAAATAAAAATTCATAAAAATAAAATTCCTCTATTTCACTCATTGGGAATAGAAAAATATTTAAATAAAATTTATGACTCCAGAATTTCACTGAAATCAGGAGGTTACATGATCATAAACCCCACCGAAGCTTTAGTTGCAATTGATATCAACTCAGGAAAATCCACTAAAGAAAGAAATATAGAAAAGACCGCTTTAGCCACCAATATTGAAGCTGCAGAAGAAATTGCCAGACAAGCAAAATTAAGAGATCTTGCTGGACTTATAGTAATTGATTTCATTGATATGGAGAATTTTTCTAACAGAAGATTGGTTGAAAGAAAAGTCAAAGAGTCTCTTAGAACTGATAGGGCCAGAACTCAAGTTGGAAGGATAAGTAATTTTGGATTATTGGAGATGACAAGACAAAGGCTTAGAGAAAGCTACATTAAATGGGAAACTGTACTTTCAAAAGATTCATTTTGTCAAAAAATAATCAGAAAAGTAGAGGAAAAAATATTTGATATTCAAAAAGTAAAAAAAGTTGTTATTGAAATTTGTCCAAAAATTTTAGATTATCTTAAAAAGGAAATGGCAGAAGATATTTCCTTCTTTGAAAAAAAATATAAGTTTAAAATTAATTTTGAAGAAAACAATAATTATTTATCTGATGAATTTAAAATTTTATTTTTAGATAACAAAGATAGGGTCCTTGATAATTATTTAGAATTAACAATCGATATTGACGAAAAAAAAGTTCAAAAAACAAAAAAAGTTTCTTCAAAACCAAAAAGGCCAAAACCAAAAGGGTCAAAACCAACAAAAAAAAGAGTAAAAAAAATAGTTAAAAATAAATAAAATTATTTGATTTTTCTTTTATGAATAGTTGAGTTATTGGCTTCTTTAGTTTTTTTCATAATACCAGATAAATAAGATTTTCTTCCGGCTACTACAGCATTTTTCATTGCCTCAGCCATTAATATTGGTTTATTTGCTTTAGCTATTGCTGTATTTACTAAAACGCCATCACAACCTAATTCCATTGCAATACTAGCATCTGAGGCACATCCAATTCCCGCATCAACTATTACAGAAACCTTGGCGTTTTCTTTAATAATTCTGATATTATTTTTGTTTGGTATTCCATTGCCTGATCCTATTAAAGAACCAAGCGGCATTACTGCTACAGCTCCAATTTCCTCTAACTGCTTACATGCTATTGGATCATCTGAACAATAAACCATCACATCAAATTTTTCTTTGACTAAAATTTCACAACTTTTTAAAGTCTCTTTCATATTTGGATAGAGTGTTTTTTTATCACCCAAAACTTCTAGTTTTACCAAATTCCACCCTCCCACATCTCTCGCTAATCTCAATACTCTTAGTGCATCATTAGAAGTGAAACATCCTGCAGTATTGGGTAAATATCTAACAATTTTTGGATTGATGTAATCCATCAACAAAGGTTCATTCTTATTAGCTACATTAACCCTTCTTACAGCAACGGTGACCATATCTGCACCAGAGGCTTTGACAGCATCCGCTGTTTGTTTTAAATTTTTATATTTTCCTGTCCCAATAATTAATCTGGAATTAAATTTATATTTTCCAACTTTAAAAGTATCTTTCATTACCCCCCGCCCAAAAAGGTGACTATTTCAATTTTATCACCTTTTTTTAAAATTAATTTCTTATACTCTTCCCTAGGTATCACACTTTCATTAATTTCTACCGCAACTTTAGACAAATTTAAACCAAGCTCTTTTGCAAGATTTGGTATTTTCGTACCATTTTTTAATTTAAATTTTTTGCCATTTACATGGATATACATTATTAAAGATTAATAAGTTCATTTATTAAAATGTCAAAAAAAATACAAGTTATTCACGGTCCCAACATTAATCTTTTAGGAAAAAGAGAACCTGAAATTTATGGTAACGAAACAATGGAAGATATTGATAATAAAATTAGTACCTATGGTAAAGAATTAGAACTAAGCACATATTTCTTTCAATCAAATATAGAAGGTGAAATTGTAAGTAAGATTCAAGAGCTAGAAAATTTTGATGGTTTGATAATTAATGCTGCAGCATTTACCCATACCTCTGTTGCAATCTTAGATGCGTTAAAAGTATTAAAAATTCCTAAAATTGAAGTCCATATATCTAATATTTACAAAAGAGAAGAGTTCAGGCATAAATCAGTTATCAGTAAAGCAGTTAACGGGGTTATTTGTGGCTTCGGTGTAGATAGTTATAAATTAGCGTTAAAAGGAGTGAAGAATATTATCGATGAAAATTAAAAAAGAAAAAATTGAAGAGCTTGTTAAAATCTTAGACGAATTGAAGCTAACTGAATTAAGCTACTCTGACGGTACCGAAAGCATAAAAGTAGGAAAAGGAGCAACGATAAAGACTGGCAATATTTCTCAAAGTGATACTGTTGCTACAGTATCACAAAATTCAAAAACACAAACTTTTAATGGTGTAAAAAGTCCGATGGTCGGTACAGCATATCTCGCGCCTGACCCAAGTGCAAAACCATTTGTTACTGTTGGATCAAAAATTAAAAAGGGTGAGACGGTCTTAATAGTAGAGGCAATGAAAACGATGAACCATATTCCAGCGACTCAAGATGGTATCATTGAGGAAATATTAATTAATGACGGTGAAGCTGTAGAATTTGATCAAGAACTAATCAGAATTAAATGATAAAAAAAATACTCATTGCTAACCGCGGTGAGATTGCCGTTAGAGTTATCAGAGCTTGTAAAGAATTAGGAATTAAAAGCGTTGCCGTTCATTCTTCTGCCGATAAAGATGCAATGCATGTACAATTAGCTGATGAAAAAATATGTATAGGCCCCCCCAAAGCAAGTGACAGTTATTTAAATATACCAAATTTAATATCAGCATATGAGTTAAGTGGTGCTGATGCAATTCACCCTGGTTATGGTTTTCTATCTGAAAACTTTGAGTTTGTGAAAATTCTTGAAGATCATAATATTATTTTTATCGGCCCTTCTTCTGATTTAATAAAAAGGATGGGTGACAAAATTGAAGCAAAAAAAATTGCAAAGACTCTTGGTTTGCCTGTTATTAAAGGATCCGATAAAGGCATAAGAGATATCAATGAAGCAAAAAAGATATCTGAAGATATTGGCTATCCAGTTTTAATTAAAGCTGCTGGAGGCGGAGGTGGGAAAGGAATGAAAATTGTACATTCCAGCTCAGAACTAGAAAAAAATGTAATCGACGCAAAGAGTGAAGCCAAAAAATTTTTTAACAATGATGAAGTTTTTATAGAAAAATTTTTTCAAAATCCTAGGCATATAGAGGTACAAATTCTTTCAGATGGCACGAATGTTGTTCATCTTGGGGAGAGAGACTGCACTGTGCAAAGGAGGTATCAAAAACTTATTGAGGAAAGTCCAAGCCCAGTTTTGAGTGATCAAGAAAGAAGAGGGTTGTTGGACACGTGTGTCAAAAGTGTTTCAAAATTGGGTTACAAAGGTGCCGGTACGTTAGAATTTATTTATGAAAATGGTGAATTTTATTTTCTTGAGATGAATACTAGGCTACAAGTTGAGCATCCAGTTACAGAGGCAGTAACGGGGGTTGACCTAGTTAAAAGACAAATAGAAATTGCATCTACAAACAAACTTTCTCTAAAACAATCTGATATTAATTTTACAGGGCATGCAATTGAATGCAGGATAAATGCTGAAAATTATAAAAAAGACTTTCAACCTAGCGCAGGTAAAATAACAACTTGCCATATCCCCTCCGGTCCAGGAACAAGGGTAGATTCCGCAATTTTTCCAGGATACGCTGTACAACCATTTTATGATAGCATGATTGCGAAATTAATCTCACACGGTAGAAATAGAGACTCTGCAATTACCAGATCTCTAAGAGCATTAGATGAGTTTGTCATTTCAGGTATAGATACCACCATAGATTTGCAACAAGAAATTTTAAAACACAAAGATTTTTTAAGCTTTAATTATGACGTTAATTGGTTGGCTAAATCTGACATACTCTAAAATCAATAGCATTTATGAAGCCAAATATCGTAGTTAGGATGTTCAACTTCATTCACTGATGAGTTTGTTGCAAACATCCAGTCGTTAAATAGAAAGACTTTATCCTTAGTTTTGTTTTTAAGATCTTTGATCTGAATTAGAGCAGAGGTTTCCTGAAAACCTTTTCTTTCATCAATAGAACATTTGTCTATATAAATTTCAAAATCTTTAACTACTCTTAAAGTTTTTATTTTAATTTTTACAATATTTAATCTAGATGTGATTTTGTCTATTACCTTAATCTCAGCTGTGCTAGTTTCTTTATCTAAAATTTTAATTTGAGCGCATAAACTTACAATTGAGCTATTCAATAAAAATAATATTAAGTATATTATTTTGGTTGCCATCTTTTATAGGGTAATTTTTTTTCATGGTTCGGGCTATATGCACGATTAGTTCCAGTAAGATTTTTCTTATGATTTTTTTGCCAAACAAAATTATTAAAATTTACTTTTTCCGGAGTTGTTTTGATTGTTTTGTGAAGCCAAGAATGCCATTCAGGGGGTATTGATGATGCGTCTACTTGACCATTATAAATCACCCATCTTTTACTATCATTGGAATTTTTAAAATATCTGTTACCAAAACTGTCCTCTCCAACTTTTTCTCCAGAAAAAAAAGTTTGCAAAAAAGTTCCAAAGGTTTGTTCGTTCCACCAAGAGAAAATTATATTTAAAAATTTCATGAACACAATTTGTGGTTGTTTATTTTTTATTAGACTTATAACAAAGACTACCCTACAAAACTATTATTAATTAAAACGATTCTTAAAAAAATATGAGCAAATATGTAGCGGAAAGTTTTTACACCTGTCTTTTTAAAATAAGCCATAAGCTTAATGAAATTAGTGACGAATCTTTAAAACAATTAGACAAAAGAGATGACGGACAATTTGAGATTATTGACGTTAAATTCAATAAAAGAAAAACTAAAGCCGTAGGTGACATTAAAAATAATAATGGATTAAAAAATCAATCTGAGGATCTAAAAAGCTTAATTCAAAGTAGCGTCTCAGAAAATAATCCAAGTACTAAAAATTCCGAAAAAAATCTAAATGATAAAAATTTTAATTTTAGAAGAAGAATGCCGGACAGAAGAAAGGCATACATTCAAAAAGCAACAATTGGTGAAAATAAGGTTTATTTACACATAGGCGAGTATGAAGATGGAAAAATTGGAGAGATTTTTATTGATACCAATAAAGAAGGTGAACTTGTAAAATCTATGATGAATAATTTTGCAATAGCTATATCTTTGGGTCTTCAATATGGTGTTCCTTTGGAGGAATATGTTGATGCTTTCATAGATACAAAATTTGAACCATCAGGAAAAGTTAATGGCAACGATAGAATTTTAAGCGCTACCTCTATTCTTGATTACATATTTAGAGAACTAGCTGTATCCTATTTAGGAAGAGAAGACTTAGCGCATACGCCTTCAATAAAAAAGGCTGATCCAACTGAAGAGTCCAGCCCTGAAGAGGCCAAATTTTTAGATGTACTAAAAAATGTTACAAGCAAAGGATTTGTTAGGAATCAATATAAGGAAAAGTTAGTTGATCTTACAAATGTTAGGCTAAATATTAAAAGTAAAAAAACTTAATCTTTCTTTAAATATTTAATATTCAATTCTTTTAATTGATTTTCATTAACTTGGGATGGAGCATCCATCATCAAATCTTGGGCATTTTGATTCATTGGAAACATCGTTACTTCTCTAATATTCTTTTCACCAGCCAAAAGCATTATAATTCTATCAATTCCAGGCGCTATACCTCCGTGGGGAGGAGCTCCAAAACTAAGGGCGTTTATCATACCTGAAAATTCCTTATCGACATCTTCTTTAGAATAACCAGCAATAGAAAATAATTTATACATTAAGCTTGGTTTGTG
>CBFHHD010000057.1:0-6143 GCA_965655605.1 Candidatus Pelagibacteraceae bacterium
AGAACATATTAGTTCGTGGTGGAAACAAATAAATAAATGGAGAGAAGTAAAATCATTATCTTATAAAAAAGATGATAAATTAATTAAACCTCAAGAAGCAGTTGAGAGGTTGTATGAACTTACAAAAAATCAAGATACTTTTATTACAACTGAAGTTGGCCAACATCAAATGTGGGCTGCGCAATATTATAAATTTAACAAACCTAATCGTTGGATGACATCTGGTGGCTTGGGGACAATGGGCTATGGATTGCCCGCTGCAATTGGCACTCAGCTAGCTAACCCTGGAAAATTAGTTGTTGATATAGCAGGTGAGGCCTCCATTTTGATGAATATCCAAGAAATGTCTACAGCCGTACAATACAAGCTTCCAATAAAAATCTTCATTTTAAACAATCAATGGATGGGAATGGTTAGACAGTGGCAAGAGTTGCTACATGGAAAAAATTACTCCGAAAGTTATACGGAAGCACTTCCTGATTTTGTAAAATTAGCTGAAGCTTATGGCGCGGTAGGTATGAGAGCAACAAATCCCCAAGAATTAGATCAAAAGATCAAAGAAATGGTAGATATTGATCGCCCGGTAATTTTTGATTGTTTGGTAAAAAAAGATGAAAATTGTTTCCCAATGATCCCATCTGGCAAACCACACAATGAAATGATACTGGGCCCAGAAGACGAAGAAGGAATTACAGAAGAGGGTAAAGTATTAGTATAATGTCAAAATCAGCATACGAAATTGATGATCATCAAGACAAAATACAAAGGTACGTTGTAGTTGCTTGGGTCGATAACGAGGCTGGTGTGCTGGCAAGAGTTTCAGGTTTATTCTCAGGCAGAGGATATAATATAGAATCTTTGGCGGTAGCCCAAGTAGACGAGGAAAGACATATATCTCGTATTACTATTGCTACTTATGGCACCAAAGAAGTGGTAAGCCAAATTCAAAAGCAGTTTTTAAAATTAGTACCTGTTCACAAGGTTCATATTTATCCAATTAATGAAGAAACTGTTTTCAGAGAATTAGCGTTGGTAAAATTCTTAGGCGAGGGTGAAGTTTTAAAAAATGCAGAGAAATTATGTGTTGACTTTAAGTATGAGTTTTTAGATAAAACATCAAAATCTTTTATCGTACAAGTTTTAGGACTACGAACAGAGGTTGATGAGTTTATTAAAAAAATTAAGGCTTTAGGAGAAATTAGTATTTCTAGAACTGGAGCTTTGGCAATGAAAAAGGGTTTTGAAACCGTAATTGATAACAAAGGAAAAGTACTATGAAAATGTTTTATGATAAAGATGCCGATACCAATTTAATTAAATCAAAAAAAGTAGCTATTGTTGGGTTTGGTAGTCAAGGCCATGCTCATGCACTTAATTTAAAAGATAGTGGTGTAAAAGAAATTGTTGTAGCACTTCGAGAAAATTCACCGAGTATTCAAAAAGCAGAGTCTGCAGGTTTAAAAGTAATGAATATTTCAGATGCAGCTGAATGGGCAGATGTACTTATGGTATTGGCTCCAGATGAATTGCAATCTAGTATTTATAAAAATCATGTTGAACAAAGAATTAAACAGGGTGCAAGTTTGGCTTTTGCCCATGGTTTAAACATTCATTATGATTTAATTAAAGCTCGAGACGACTTAGATGTTTTTATGATTGCTCCCAAAGGACCAGGGCATTTAGTGAGAACTGAATATCAAAAGGGAGGTGGTGTACCTTGTTTAATGGCAGTTCACAGAGACAGCACCGGTAAAGCAAAAGACCTTGCCCTTTCATATGCTTCAGCAGTTGGTGGAGGAAGATCAGGAATAATTGAGACAACTTTTAAAGATGAATGTGAAACTGATTTATTCGGTGAGCAGGTTGTTTTGTGTGGTGGACTAGTAGAATTGATTAAAAAAGGTTTCGAAACTTTAGTTGAAGCTGGATACCCACCTGAAATGGCATATTTCGAGTGTCTACATGAAGTGAAGTTAATTGTAGATTTAATTTATGAGGGTGGAATTGCAAATATGAATTATTCAATTTCTAATACTGCAGAGTATGGAGAGTACGTATCTGGAAAAAAAATTGTAGACGATAAAGCCAAAGATAGAATGAAGGAAGTTTTAAAGGATATTCAATCTGGTAAATTTACAAGGGATTGGATGAAGGAGAATGAAGATGGACAAAAAAATTTCCTAAAAATGAGAAAAGATCTATCCGAGCACCAAATTGAGCAAGTTGGAGAAAAATTGAGAGGACTAATGCCTTGGATTTCTAAGAATAAGATTATAGATAAGTCAAAAAACTAGGGTTATTTGGCTTTTTTGAATCTACTGAAATCGATTTACAATTTTTACGTTAATTACTAGATTTTTATATCAAGGACGATTAAAAACGTCTTATGGCAAAAAATAGAGTTATAATTTTTGATACTACTTTAAGAGATGGTGAGCAGTCTCCAGGTGCCTCCATGAGCCTTGAGGAAAAATTAAGAATTGCATCTGCTTTTGAAGATCTTGGAGTTGACGTTATGGAAGCGGGTTTCCCAGCTGCATCACCAGGTGATTTTGAAGCTGTTTCTGAGATTTCAAAATTATTAAAAAACACTATTCCTTGCGGATTAGCAAGAGCTGTCAAAAATGATTTAGATAAATGTGTAGAGTCTTTAAAAGGTGCGAAGAATTTTAGAGTCCATACTTTTATTTCTACAAGTGATTTACATATTAAGCATAAACTCCAAAAGACGAGAGATGAGGTTTTGGAATTAATTAAATCTAGCGTAGAGTTTGCCAAGAAGCACACTGATGATGTTGAGTGGTCACCTGAGGATGCCACAAGAACTGATCCAGATTATTTATGCAAAACTGTAGAGCTAGCTATTAAATCTGGGGCAACTACAATTAACATTCCGGATACTGTTGGCTATGCCTTGCCAGAAGATTATCAAAGAATTATAAAAGATTTATTCAATAGAGTGCCAAATATTGACAAGGTTGTTGTGTCAACTCATACGCATAATGATTTAGGATTAGCCGTGGCAAATGCACTTGCCGGCATTAATGCTGGAGCAAGGCAAATTGAATGTACAATTAACGGGATAGGTGAGAGAGCGGGTAATGCTGCTTTAGAAGAAGTTGTAATGGCTATGAAGACAAGAAATGATTTAATGCCATATGAAACGGGGATAGTTACTCAAAAAATTAATAGTTGTTCAAAATTATTATCAAGCATTATTGGTTTTCCAATTCAATACAATAAAGCGATTGTTGGAAAAAATGCATTTGCCCATGAGTCAGGAATTCATCAAGATGGAATGTTAAAAAATAGTGAAACTTACGAAATTATGACACCCGAAAGCGTTGGTGTAAAAAAGTCCTCTTTAGTAATGGGTAAACATTCTGGAAGACACGCTTTTAAAGAAAAGTTATCAAACTTAGGTTACTTAAATTTTAATGAGGAAAAAATTGATCACGCGTTTAAAAAATTTAAAGACCTTGCTGACAAAAAAAAACATGTATTTGATGAAGATATAGCTGCTTTAGTAGATGACGATCTAATGAAAGATAACAATGTTATTAAATTGATCTCACTTGATATTGAAGCAGGCACAAAAGGACAAAAGGCTAAACTGGAGTTAAATATTTATGGAGAAAAGAAATCTACAGAGCAGTCAGGTGATGGTCCAGTAGACTCGATTTTTAAATGTATAAAAAGTATATTTCCACATGAGTGTAGTTTGCAACTTTATCAAGTTCATGCAGTTACAGAAGGAACTGATGCCCAGGCAACTGTAAGTGTAAGAATTGAAGAGAAAGGTAAAATTTCTGTAGGTCAAGCGGCAGATACCGACACATTGGTAGCATCTGCCCAAGCTTATATAAATGCTTTAAATAAATTAATACTTAAACGAAAACGTTCAGCACCGAGTGATGAAGATTACTCAGAGGTTGGATAAAAAAGGAAAAGGAAAATATGTCAATCTTTCAAAAAATGATGGGAATGTGGTCAATGGATATGGCCATTGATCTTGGAACTGCAAATACTCTTGTGTATGTAAAAGGAAAAGGGATTGTTCTTAATGAACCATCTGTTGTTGCTATTGTTAATGAAAAAGGAAAAAATCAAGTTTTAGCAGTCGGTGAGGATGCAAAGCAAATGCTAGGTAGAACACCAGGTTCTATCCAAGCGATTAGACCTTTAAGAGATGGTGTGATTGCAGACTTTATTGTGACAGAAGAAATGATTAAGCATTTTATAAAAAAAGTTCATCAAAGGAGCGCTTTTGCAAATCCAAGAATTATTATTTGCGTACCGACTGGTTCAACACCTGTTGAGAGAAGAGCGATTCAAGAGTCAGCTCATGCAGCGGGAGCAAGAAAAGTTCAATTGATTGAAGAACCTGTTGCAGCAGCAATTGGAGCGGGATTGCCAATATCGGAACCAACAGGATCAATGATAGTAGATATTGGAGGTGGTACAACAGAAATTGCTGTTATGTCATTGGGCGGAATTGTTTATTCTCAATCATTAAGAGTTGCAGGTGATGCTTTAGATCAGTCAATTGTTTCATATATGAGAAAAAAATTTAATTTATTAATTGGAGACTCTACAGCAGAAAAAATTAAAAAAGAAATCGGCACGTGTATACCGACAAATAATGACAACACATATATTATGAAGGGTAGAGACATTAGAACAGGAGTTCCAAAAGAAGTTACTTTAACTGAAAGAGATTCAGCGGAAGCCATGTCACCTATTATTCAGCAAATGATACAGGCCATTAAAGATGCTCTAGAACAAACTCCACCAGAATTGTCAGCCGACCTAGTTGATATGGGGCTTGTTTTAGCTGGAGGTGGTGCATATTTAAAAAATTTAGATAAGTTAATTTCTAAAGAAACAGGCCTTCCAGTTTCAATCGCTGAAGATCCGTTGTCATGTGTAGCTATAGGTACTGGAAAAGCTTTAGAGCAAGAAGGTATCTTTTCTTCAATGCTTACAGAATATTAGAAAATATGAATATGAAATTTGCGTCTACTGAAACGGTAGATGTAAAAAAAAAAATTACCTTTGGTATAATTTTTTTTATAGTCATTTTTGCAATTGATAGGAACAATTTTAAATACTTTCAATTCTTCCGTTCATTTATTAGTGATACGTCTATTTATACGAGTAAAATTTTTAATTACCCTTTTAACTTAGTTTCAAAATTATCTAATAATATAGGAGAGTATTTCGATAATGATAAAAAAATTACCATTCAGGATTTGGAGAAAATGAAAATAGAGATAAGTAATTTAAAAAATAAAAATAAAATTTTAAATATTAGAAATCAATATTTAAATTCTATAATAGGTGAAGAGCAATATGTATACAAAAGTCAAATTGCAAAAACTATAATTTATAAAGACAATGCTTTTAATAATGTATTTTCACTCAATAAAGGTTCTGCAGATAGCGTTAGGATAGGGGACCCGGTAATAAAAAATAATGTTTTAATCGGTAAAATCATTAAAACAAATTTTAAATCCTCAATAGCAGTTCTGTTAACTAATATTAATAGTAGAGTGCCAGTAAGAATAGGTACTAAAAAATTTACTGCTATATTGGTTGGAAGCCCTGGATCAATTAATAATTTAAAATTAACATTTTTGCCCAAAAAATATTCTTTTAAAAATGGTGACTTAATCTACACATCAGGCATAGATGGTTTACTTCCTGAAAAACTGCTTATTGGAGAAATTCAGTTAAATAAAAATAATCAGCATATTGTTAAACCATTTTATGAAAAAAATAATTTAGATTTGGTTTCAATTATCAATTTAGGAAAAGAAAGTGTCAAATAGTTTCAAAACTAATTTAGCTAGAATACTATTGTTATTGTCAGTGGTTGTTACTGGACCAAGTATAAATGTCTTTGGTCAAAATATATTTGGTTTTATAAATATTCAATTGATTTTAATTTTTACTCTTAGAATTTGCAGCCCATCAACAAATTTTAAGAATATATGGTTTTTATCAATTATAAGCTTGATTAACGATTCATTGACAGGCTTAATTTTTGGAACTACTGGAATTTTATATTTGATTGTTTTGTCTGTAGCATCTTTTCAAGCCTCAATAAAATTAAGAAGTATATTTGTTTCTGAGTGGATTGC
>CBFHHD010000058.1:0-5904 GCA_965655605.1 Candidatus Pelagibacteraceae bacterium
ACATTGTTATCTAAAGTAATTGTTGCATCTTCAGTTCCAGGAATTTGAATAAAGTTTACCAATGTAAACGCTTCATCTCCTTTAACGTTTAAAGTGTCACCAGGACCAATTTTAATGATTGGGCTAGAATGTGCCAAAGCACCTGCATCAATGGTTAAAATACTGTCTAACCCACCTGCATACATATCAATGATTTCAGAACCAACGCTACCAGTACCCGTTATTTCTAAATTAGAATTTGCTTTGTCAAAAGAAAAACCACCTGTAAAACCGGTACTAGCTGATGTGATGCTTGTTGAATAGGTTGAACTTGCTCTTGGTTTAATTGTTCCTGTTCCTGATAAAATTGCAGAAATAATTGTTTTGCTAGTGGTATCATCTGCAGCATTATCGTTTAATGTTGTAAAGCTTAAAGATCCTGGAGTTGAGTTGCTGTCAATAACAGATGGTTGACCTGTTCCAGAGTTTGCTTCAATTTGAACTGTTCCAACCGTTACTGTTTGTCCGTCTATATCAAAATTTGGAGATGTATTTCCTAAAGTCTGATCATTAGGTGAAATTGCAATTGTACCGTTGGTAGCAACCATATTTGGCCCTGCTTTTAATGTACCATTTTGAACTCTAACAATTGCTGTAACTGTACCATCATAAGTCGTTGTACCTGATCCCATGATTTCTAAACCACCTTGTGAGAAACCACTGTCCGCTGTTACATCTACTGAAATTGTTAAGTCACTATTGTTTCTATAAAAAATACTTCCTATTTCTTCAAAATAAATCTCACCATCACCTGTAATGGTGTTTGATGCAGACATCACTATTGATGTGTTATTACTGGTTCCTGAGTCGTAGTAAGTTCTTAAACGACCACCGCTATTAATAATAATATTTGAATTCCAAACTGGATCTGCACCACCAAGCACTGCACCTAGTATCGCTCCTCTTACAACTAAAGTTCCACCGTTGTTTATTGTCGTATCCCCAGTTCTTGTAAAAGTACCTTTAATGTTTGGAGCTGATCCAGTGCTCAATGCAACCAAGGTTCCACCACTAATTGTTGTGCCACCAGATCCTGAAATCGAGTCAACTGTCATTGTACCTGAACCAGTTTTTGTAAAACTATTATTTCCAGTTACTGCACCAACATTTAAAGCACTACTTACTGTTAAAGTTGTTGCACTAGATATTGATGTTGCTCCAAAAGTTAATGCTCCAGTATTAGTAGCGTCTCCAAGCTCTACTGTTCCAGATAAATCAATTGTTTTACTAGAATAATCTCTTGCACTTGTACTATCACTGGAAATTTGACCGCCAGTCATTTGAAAATCACCAGTACCACTTGCACCAGAGCTAGATCCTATTTCAAGCGTACCTCCTGAAACCAATATGTCACCATCAAATGCATTTGATGTACTTGTTAATTCTAATGTACCTGCTTGTACTACAACACCAGGAGTTCCAGATGTACCAAAACCGCTAATTGATCCCTGTATTATTTGTTTACCAGTGCCAGATTTTATTAGTTGTCCAGTTCCGGAGTTACCATTAAAAGTTGCATAAGTGTCTAAAGTTAATCCACTTGCAACATTTAATGTTAGATCATAATCCCCACCAGTTGCAAAAGAAACAGTTTGAGAGTCTACGTTTGTGTTTTCATCTGTAACACCACCAATTGTATGATCAGCTGCATCAAATGTAATAGATTTATTTTCACCATAATTATCTCTAAATTCTATAACTGCACCAGAGTGTAAGGAACCTGTAATATCGATATCACCTTGAAAAATTTGTAGATTACCCGTGAAGTCATGCGTAGTACCAGAAAGAGTTAAATTATCAGAAGATATTTTTCTAAAGTTACCTGCCCCAGATATTTTACCTGGGAAAGTTTTATCATTACCATTTACACTTAGTACATTTCCAGACTCAATATCAACGGTTCCACTTCCAGTTACTTCATCAACTGTATCATTTTCATTTACATCTAAAGTTCCATCTACAAGCAACACGCCATCATCTAAAATTGCATCTGCGTGCCCAATTCTTAAAGTGGATCCAGAGTCTATTCTGAGTGTACCCCCATCTAAATCAATGTCCTTAAGAACCTCAACAACTCCCGCCCCTCTAATTCTTAATGTATTAGTTTCACCGCTTTGTTGTACAATTACAGCATCTTCATTATCAGTTAGTTTTAATACAACTCCAGACGCTGCTCCTATTGATGAGTTTTGCATCAATCTAATTTTAGATGTATTTGTTACAGTATTATCAGCTCCACCATTTGATGCGTATAAAGCACCAATATTCCCAACGCCGTGCCCTCTTAATTGAATTTCTCGCGAAGATTTATTAAAATTTTTATCATCCAGTTGTAATGTTGCTCCAGATGATACCTTAACATCATCTGTACTAAAACCTGCAGAACTATCAATTGATAAGATGCCTTCTGAAACAGTTAATGTTCCAGTAATAGTATTTTGTTCATCTTCAAAAGTAACTGTTCCGGTTCCTGTTTTTGTTAAATTTCCAGCTCCTTTAATAATTGCTGTGTAAGTTCTATCGTCCGTAATGTTTAAAGTTAATGTTATACCAGAATCTATTAAATGATCAGTGTCCAAACCATTTGATGAAAACAAAGCGCTAGTCCAAGTCGTATCACTTGAAATAGTAACGGTGTTTGCTCTTTTGGGTAAAAATAAACTAAAAATTAAAACAATTGAAAATATTTTTACAAATCTAAAACTCATTTATTTTAATCTTTTAAAAATTGCGAATACAACTATAACGTTAATAGCATGTTTGATTCAAAATTAAAAAAAATAATTGCTCTCTTTGGAGTGATATTTCTAATGTTAACAGGCATTTCTTTTGCTGAAGATAAAAAAGATCCTCCAAAAGTTAAAACCCAACAATATAACGCTTGGACTTTAAGATGCGTTGAGGTGAATAAAAAAGATCAGTGTGAACTCATTCAAACTTTGAACGTTAGTAATACAAACCTACAATACACGTTAGTTTACTCAGCTTTTAAAAATAAAGAAAATCAAACAAAAGAATCTTTTACGTTAGTTGTACCACTTGGTGTTAACTTGCAAAAAAGAATTGCCTTACGTTTTGACGGAAAAGAACAGTTAAACATCCCTTATGCTAAGTGTGAAGCATATGGATGTGTAACGGCATTAAATAATGACAGCAAAGCTGAAACGGTCAAAACTTTATTCAAGAAAATACAAGATAGAATGCAAAATTCTCAGTTTTTAGAAATTGCAGTTCAAGGCTTTGCTGATCAACCGATTGTAGTCAAAACATCAATGCAAGGTTTTTCAGACGCCAGAAAAAAATTATTAGAAAACCTTGGTTAATTATATTTTAGAGACTTAATCATATTCGCCATATGAAGCCTTAATCTGTTACAGTTTTTAAATTCACATTGAGCAGATACACTAACTTCATTTAAGTTTTGATCGATGTATAACATATAAATACTTCTTCCATCAAAATCAGGATGCTCAAGCTCTTGATATAAACCCCATTTGGCATTTGCAGGAAATTTCATTTTATAACATTTGTAAGTCATTAAATCTTTTTTAGAATTATAAATTTGTTTTACGGCAGCTGTAAGCATCTTGCATACACTTTGAGCAACTTCATTTGTTTTTACTTCGTAATACTCTTGGTCTTTTAATTTTCTTGCAGAAATAAAAATATTATTTTGTCTTTCATCTCCAAAACCAGGATCTGCATAGGCTTCGAGTTTTGTGCCCATCTTATTATTCATAGCATAAATTTCTGGAGCAACTTTTTGTAATCTCTTCATTTCATAATCTACAAGAGAATCGTTTTTTTGAAATTGATCAGGTAAATCAAAAGTTAAATTAGGCAGTAAGGTGCTCTGGAAGTTTTTAGCACTTACAATGTTATTAAAAGTAAAAAACAAGGTTAAGGTTATAATTATAATTTTTGACATATGTTATGAATAATTTTAAACAATATTTATGCTTTTTAAAATAACTAATTGTCCTGCATGTAGAAAAATGTTTTCGTATTTTAGGATTGTTAGGAAAAATAAAGTGCAACCTTTAAAGAATAACATCCTTTTTAAATCAATTACATGCAAAAAGTGCGATCAAATGATTGGTATTTTTAAAAACAAGAAAACCAATCAAAGCATAGTGAAATGGATCGAGCATGAAAGCCTGGAAGAGGCTAACTTGGTGTATCATGATTACCTTGATAGACTTAATGTAAAAATTCAAGCACGAGTTATGCTAAGAAAAAAAAGATACATATCTAAAGCGCACGAAAACAATTTATATAAAAAAGTATCTGCCATAAGAAATCTAGTTGATTTTAAAACTCAAAAAGAACAAAGACAGCTTAGAGCCAACCTTTCTGTTTATTTAAAAGAGAAGCAATTAGGTACAAAAGTTAAAAACCTACTAAAATAAACTAGCCTTTTAAGTACACATATTTTATGTTGCGGGCATGTTAAAAAATACCTCAATTCAAGACGCATTCTCAAATATATCGAAGTACGTTGTTGGAAATGACCATAGAATAAAGTTGGCAATTGCAACTATCTTAAGTGAAGGAAGTATTTTGATCGAAGATACACCTGGTAGCGGTAAAACAACCTTTGCAAAAGCTGTTGCTCATTCTCTTGGTCTAGATTTTAAAAGAATTCAATTTACTGGCGATTTGCTTCCCTCAGATATTCTAGGTTTTAATATAATTAAAGATAACCAAACTAAATTTAACCCTGGGCCTATATTTGGCAATTTAATTCTTGCAGATGAATTAAACAGGGCATCACCTAAAACTCAAAGTGCATTTATGGAATGTATGGAAGAAAAAGCCGTGACCATAGATGGTCATAGATATGAATTACCAAGGCCAT
Organism: Candidatus Pelagibacteraceae bacterium; assembly: GCA_965655605.1. Lineage (GTDB taxonomy): Bacteria > Pseudomonadota > Alphaproteobacteria > Pelagibacterales > Pelagibacteraceae > HIMB114. Next base: position 4,898 of record CBFHHD010000058.1, read on the forward strand.
TTTTTGTTCTTGCCACTCAAAATCCTTCAGATTTTTCAGGTACTTCTTTGTTACCCGAGTCTCAGCTAGATCGTTTTATGGTTTCATTTAATATGAGTGAACTTACAAGAGAAAATGAGAGAAAAGTTTTAGAAAAACAAAATATATTTAAAAGCAATATAGAAAAATCTGATTATGTTTTTTCTCAAGATTTGGAAAATTTAGAAAAAATTGAAAATAATAATATCACTTTGGATTATATTCAGGATATATCAAAATTTATTAAGAAAAATAATTTCGATTTTCAAATTTCTACAAGATGTTTGGTCTATATAGTTAAACTGTCTAAAGCATGGTCATATATAAATGGTAGAGAATTTGTGTCACCTAAAGATGTGCAAGAAATTTTACCTTTTGTATTAAGGCATCGTATACAAGGAAATCTAAAGAACCAATCTGATGTATTTATTCAAAAAGAAATCTTAGAAAAAGTGCAAGTACCCTACTAATGCAGATAAAGTTTTTAGATCAATTTCTAATCAAAAGAACTTTAAATTATAATCAAAAAAACAAAATTAAGATTTCTAATAAAAAGAATATCTATATTTTCCCAACATTTTTTGGATTTCAATTAGGTTTTTTTCTTTTCTTCTGTCTTCTAGCTTCAACAATTTACCAAAACAATTTTAGTCTTTTAATTTTTATAATACTATTCTTTATCTTCTTTATTTCTATACTCTTAACTTTTCAGAATATTCAAAACATATCATTTAGCGCTAAACCAGAAATGCTAGTAGAACAGCAGTATATTGAGTTGATTAAAATTCAGGCTGAAAATCATGGTGATATGAAAAAAATTAATCTTTATTTTAAGCTTAATGAAAGTGAAACAAATAAAGATTTAGACAAAGGTTTAAACTTCTTTGAACTGAGAGCTCAATTTAATGACAGGGGTGTTCTTAAACTGCCTACGCTCAATGCTTTTACAAAATTTCCATTTGGGATAATTAAATCATGGACTTATGTAA
>CBFHHD010000059.1:0-229 GCA_965655605.1 Candidatus Pelagibacteraceae bacterium
TCTCTTCTTTTAATTTCAATTACGTAGTAAAGTCTCATTTTTCATTATATTTGCTGCTTTTTTAAGATCGCTAATTTCATCTATATTCGAAAACTCATAATCGATAACATATGCTTTGGTATTACTTAAATAAATTGAACCTTCTTTTATTAAATTTTTTAATCTAAAAAAATAGAAAATTCCATTTCTTATATATATTTTTTTTAATTGTTGACGTGCAATAATTTTT
>CBFHHD010000059.1:239-5902 GCA_965655605.1 Candidatus Pelagibacteraceae bacterium
GTCTTATATTTTCACCTTTTTTTTCGAAAACTTTTAATGGATGATATTTTTTAGACACTTCACTAACTGACCACAAAGAATTAATGTTATTTTTTACTATTTTTTTTGCAGCAGAAACAAAGTGTTTTGTATATCTTATAGGTGATGTTGGTTGAAGATATAAAATATAGTCAATATTATTTAATTTAAGTCTATCAATTATTTCATTCATTACCTTAAAGTCTGACACTTTGTCCCCTGCTGTTTTTTTACTTCTATGAAAAATTTCAATACCCCTTCTGGATTTAAAAATATTTTTAATTTTATTTGAGTCAGTAGAAATAATTATTCTATCAATAAAATTTAAAGATTGTGCAAAATTAGCAGCGTGTTCTACAAGAGACTTTTTTTCAATTTTTTTTAAGTTTTTATCTTTTATACCTTTGCTTCCAGCTCTCGCAGGTATAATGCATAGAAAAGACTTTCCATTAATCATGTTTCATGATTTTATAAGTGTTCCAATTAGAGATCTGAGTTTTTCTAGTATGTCTTAAAATATTTTTAATTTTTTTATCCTTATAATATGAGTCATCTGAATAATTTGTTGTTGAAATTTCCTCAAATATGCATGGGCCATTTACTGATTTAAATTTATGCCACACTCCTGGTTTGATCAAAATGGTGTCGCCAGGATAAAGCTGGTACCGCTTACTATTTAGTTCTACCTCAAGCCTTCCGCTTAAAATTTGAAAGGTTTCTTCTTTTAACTTATGTTTATGAAGAGGATGAGTTTGTTGGGCTAATTGAACAACAATTTTTTTGGCGTAACCTCTATTGATGCAATTAAACAAATAACATCCAACTTTTTTAAATTTTTCAACACCGTAATGATGCGATATTTCAAGATCAAAGTTATCACCAATTTCTATATTTGAGGTGTTTAGAAGCGCCTTAACCTGATGAATATACTCGTTAATTAATCTTTCTTTCTTATTTTCAATCTTAATACTATTATTTTTTAATAGTGGCTTGTCTTTAAGAATACTCTTTTTAGCTTTAAATAAATTAAACTTAGAACTGAACTCTGAGCTTGAGATTTGATTTTTCTTTTTCGGAAAAGAGAAGTAAACATCATCAGTGGAAATTTTGTTATTTTTTTGTACCGTATTTTTTAAATAAACACCTCTATTTAATAAATCTAAAGTTTGAATTTCTTTATTCTCTATTTTTTTTTCTAAGATCTGTTTGTCCCCCACTATTGAGAAAGCTTCTTTCATTTGACTCAAATAAATTTCAAAATTTTTAGGATCTAGTGAGTAATTATTTAATTTATATTTTTTCGATTTTATGCCTACATGCTTTTCAAACATATTTGCTCCACAAGCATACGAAAGAGGTCCAATGATAAAATTATTAGGATTTTCGTGTGTTGACCAGCCTATATCAACATTTTTATATCTATCTCTCATAGTTTTTATAAAACTTAATTGAGAGTGATAATTTTCTGATGGATAAATTGCTACGCAATGCATTAGAGCAAAATCTTGATTATTATGTTTCATAAAACTAACAATCTTATCTATTTCTAATAATGATTTTCCACCAGTTGAAATAATTTTGGGTATATTGTTTCTTGCTGACCTTTCAATAATTGACCAATCTAAAGATGATACACTTGCAATTTTAAGATAATCAAATCTCATCTTTTCAATTAGATCTATTGATTTTTCATCAAATGGAGTGCACGAAGTTTTAATTTTATTTTTTTTTATTAATTTAAATATTTTATTAAACTGTTCGTTTGAAAATTTCGTGGATAAAAATCTTCGAACATATTTATTACTTTTATTTTTAATTTCAGATCTATGAACGAATGTATCTAAATCTCTAAATTGAAACTTTATAGTAGCATTAACATTATATTTTTTTATTATTTTAGAGTAATTTTTTATTATACTTTTAGCATGATTAAAATCACCAAAATGGTTATTTGCCAAATCTAAAACAAACAATTTTTCAAATTTACTTTTCATTAATTGCTCCTCTTATTACATCCATTACTTGGTTTGCATAGTATATATTTAATGGAGATTTTAAGTATTTATTCTTATTGTTTATTTTTTTTAGATGTTTAAGCTCTTCAACAAATTCAGTTGGTCGATCTTTCTTAAAAATTTTTAAAATTTTACTTTTTCCTCTTTCAAAAAGTATCACAGCATCTGCGTCTTTGTTATGATTATGTTTCCATTTAATGCTTTTATTATCTAGATGAATTATAATTTCTTTATTTGCCCCAGGTTCAAGCAAATCTATTTCTAGGTTAATTCTATACTTTTCAGAAGACAAATTTAGGCTAGCAAAACTATCATATTTAATTTTTTTATTCGCACTATACTTAAAATTTAAAAAATTCTTTTTACATTTGATTTTTTTATCATTTGATAATTGATCTAAAATATAAACAGCCAAATGAATTGATCCACCGCCCTCTTCTATATTTCCTAAATAACTACTAAATTCATTTTTTAACCAATAATGAGCATTCAGTATCCCAGTCCAACCTTCTTTCCATTTAACATTTATAAAATGAATTTGTCTCTTATTCTTTTTGATAATATTTAAAAAGTATAAAAACGATTGTGATATAGAATGATTATAACCACAAAAAATATTATTATGTTTAAATAACTCTTTATTGACCTTTTGATTATATACACAAAGTGGTTTTTCAACTAAAATTTTTTTATATTTCAATTCTTTTTGACAAAATTTTAAAATCTTTAAGTGGCTTGATGGTGGTGTACCAATAATAATTAAATCAAAAGTTATTTTACTTAGTGATTTTACTAAATTTAGTTTTATAATATTTATTTTTTCTGACCAATAACCATATCGCTTTTTAAAAACTTCTTCTTTCATTCTTGTCAAGGCTGATGAGGACTTATCAGTTATATATATCTCGTATCCCAATATTAATGCTGCATTAGTCATATGGTTACCAATTGAGCCTGCACCAAAAATTAAAATTTTTTTCATATCTTTTTATATCACCTTTTTACTCAATATTTTTTGTATATCTCTATATTCACGAGGTAAAGTTATGTTTATTGGAAAAATATCTTTTGTTTGATAAATTTTACCCTTTAAATTTTTCTTTTTCTGAAAAGATGAATTTCCAAGTGATTTTTTTCCAAACACAGTTGGCTCCAAAAGTGACTTCTCGTATCTAACTCCTAAAAATTTGGATAACTTTTTCATGGTAATTTTGGTATGATTTGTAAGGTCTTCAAATCTCACTAAAGCAACATTTTTTGGATATTTATGTTTTAAAATAAGATAATCAATAACTTTATGTCTCCAATGCTCCCACATGTCATCTAAAGCTTTTTGATTAAACTTTCTATCTAATTTGTGACGTGTTTTTGCATAAGAATAATAAAAACCCTCAAACTTTCTAATTGGACAAATAAGTTTAATAGTTTTTAATTCACTCATTAAGTAAAACATCTCTCTTCTTAATCCCGAGCCAGATATTCTATATTCAAATTTATAAGGTCTATTCTTTGCTTTGTAAGAAGCTAATTCTTTAGTAGCATCTAGGTATTTATAAAAAAAATCAAAAAAATTTCTATCTTTATCTAAATTTTTAAAATATTTTAAAGAATTATGAAATTTTGAGTAATTAATTCTTGGAACTAAATCTTGATAATCTTGAACATGTCCTTGATTTTCTGGCTGATTTCCAGACCAAATTTTTGATTTTGATTTAGTTTTGTATAATTTGTAAAGCTCTTTCCATTTATCAAATCCTTTTGGAGATTTTATATTGAAATTTGGCTGTCCTGAAAGTTTTAAAATAAATTTTAAATCCCAATTTTTTATTTTAGATATAGTTTTATATTCATTTAAATTTATATAAGAAAAAAAACTTCTTAAAAAATCATCTTCTCCTGGATGATTTATAATACTACTGTGACCATCTAATAATGACATCATTAAATGATTTCCGTTTCTTGCGGGCCCACTAACAACTAGTATTGGTTTAGTATTTTTTTTTTTATTTTTCCAAAAGTCTTTGTCTTTGAAATTTGGATATTCATAAACTTTATATTTCTTTTTTGATTCTTTGTAACAGAAAGGCTTCTTAAACAATTTAAGAGAAAATGTTTGATTTTTTTTTATTTGACTTGAAGATTTTACCGAAATTTTTTGACTCATCTTATCTCTATATATATTTATTTTAGATTTTCAAAATATTTTATTTTAAAAAATTTAAATTTAAATTTAATAATTTAAATTTTTATAATTTGATCAAAACTATCAAAAAAGTTATCTCTATGCGTTACGTAAATTGTTAAGTATTCTTTAGAGATTTCTTTCAATATATGAATGATTTCTCTCTCTGCTTCAATGTCTAATGAACTGCATATTTCATCAAATATTAATATGTCTTTACTGAAGAAAAGCGCCCTTGCCAACGAAACTCTTTGTAACTGACCGCCTGAAATATTTTTACCATCCTCAACTATAATTTTATCAAGTTCACTTTCAAATGAAAAAAAATTATTCAAACCAGCAGAGTTAAAACATTTTTTTAATTTAATTTTTTTTTCATCATCAAAGGATTTATAATTTTTACTTAATGTTATGTTTTCTCCTAAGGTGGCGTTTAATGCAAGGCTATTTTGCCCAGTAAAGCCAACACGTTCAGTAATAAAATTAGCCAACTCATTGATCTCAAATTTTTTTTGGTCAACAATACAGTTGATACTCTGAGGCTCTATCAAACCCAACAAAATTTTTAAAAATGTAGATTTGCCAGACCCGCTAGATCCAATGATTGCATTAAATGAATTTTTTTTAAAACTTACTTCAAAGTCATCAAATATTTTTTTTGTTTTGAATTTGAAATTTAAATTTTTAATAGAAATTTGATCTGAAAATTTTTCAATTTTTTTAAATTTGATTTGTTGCTTATTTTGATTATAATTTATTTGAGCATGAACTCCCTGCATAGACTTTTTGAAAAGATTTATATCCTGAATTGAAGCTATTATTTTTATCCAGGATGGATAAATACGCATTAAGGATAAAAAAAATATACTTAGAATTGAAGGTTCTACATTTATATTAGAGCTTTTAGAGATTAAAAATATAGAAATTAGTAACAAAAGAAATACTAATGTTTCTATTATAATTTTAGGTACTGCTTGCAAAATATTGGTTCTAACAACAACTTTTTTTAAATCTACATAATTTGATTCATTAATTTCTAGAAAGTAATTTAAAATTTTATTTATTTTTATCATTTCAAAAAAACGATATGACTGATTAATGTTTTGGATTATATTTTTATTAATAATAATTCTTTTTTTACCAAGATCAGTAATGAAACTTTTTAGTAAAAGAAAATATAATACGCCAACAAATAAAGAGGAACTTGCTAAAAATATAAATATTTTCGGGCTAATCAAAAATAAAAAAATTGATATTGCGCTTATTAACATTGCATCAACTATTAAGTTAGCAATGGTACCAATATATTTTTTAAAAGTTTGTGTCTCATTAACCATATCTCTTATTATAATTGATGAGTTGTAATCTAAAAATTCTAAGTAATTTTTATATGTAAAAAAATTAAAAAAGATTTTACTAGCTATTTCTATTCGAAGATCCTCTAAAAA
>CBFHHD010000060.1:0-5478 GCA_965655605.1 Candidatus Pelagibacteraceae bacterium
GTTGAGATGAAAAAGGCAGAAGATTTTGGAGCGGATATATTGAAATATTGTGTCAAAGTTGGTGGAGTATTATCAGGAGAGCATGGCATTGGAGTGGAGAAAAGAGAATTAATGTGTGAGATGTTCAATGATAATGACATTCAGCAACAGTTAAATATTAAAAATGCTTTTGATGATAACAATCTTCTAAATCCAGGAAAAGTTTTTCCAATTTTACATAGGTGTGCAGAGGGTGGAAGAATGCATATTCACAAAGGCAAGGATAAGTTCCCAGATTTACCTCGTTTTTAATGTCGGATACTTTTAATTCGAAAAACGAAAAAGAGGTTTCGGATTTCATATTTGAAAATTTTAATAAAAATAATCCTATAGAAATTATAGGTCAAGCATCCAAAAAAATTGGAAGAGCAATTCAAACTTCTCAATCAATATCTCTAAATAAAATGTCAGGTATTCTAGAGTATTTTCCAGAAGAGCTTTATATTAAAGTTTTGCCTGGAACATCACTTGAGGAAATTGAAACTACTTTAAAAAATAAAAATCAGTATCTGGGTTTTGAACCAAATGATCTTGGCTATATTTATTCTGGCCAATCTAATCCTGGTACTATCGGCGGTGTCGTATCTTGCAATTTGTCAGGACCATCTAGATTTAAAAATGGAGCTTTAAGAGATCATGTACTAGGATTTAAGGCCGTAAATGGTACGGGTGCTAAAATTAAATCAGGAGGTACGGTAGTAAAAAATGTTACAGGTTACGATTTAAGTAAAATTATAAGCGGTTCCTATGGAACATTATGTGCGATTACTGAGATAAATTTAAAAGTTACTCCAATTCCAGAATATGAAGAAACATTTGTAATTAATAACTTAAATTACAACGAGGCTTTACACATATTTAAAGAGGCATTAGACACTCCCTTAGAAATTTCAGGGGCAGCTTTTCTTCCAAAGGAAAATATTTCTTTTCTGACTTTAAACGATATTAAAAAAAACACTTCCGCTCTTGGATTAAGGATTAATGGGCCAAAGCAATCTGTTATTGAAAGAGTAAAAAGTTTGAAGAGTTTGTTTATAAAAAATGAGACCCTAACTTTAGATGCTTATCAATCTGCAATTTTTTGGAGAGAAATAAAAAATTTAGAAGGATACGTAAATAACGATGATTTTGTTTGCAAAATATCACTTCCAATTTCTAATATGGTAAGTTTTTTAAATTATTTTGATAAAATAGATTTTAAATATATTTTAGATTGGGGAGGGAATATAGCTTGGTGTTTGGTTAAAAAGGCAGATGACTTAAACGCTATGAAAATTTTTTGCTTGAAGCATGATGGGCACCTTACTGTAATGAGATCTAATGAAAATTACAGAAAAAGTGATGAGTTTCTAACTAATTCAGATACAAATTTAAAAATATTATCTAAAAAACTTAAAGAAAGTTTTGATCCAAAAAGGATTTTAAATCCAAATAAAATGTATAATGGAGTGTAATGCAAACAAGTTTTAAAAAAGAACAATTAGAAAATCCAGAAGTACAGACTTCTGAGAAAATTTTTAGAAAATGTGTTCACTGTGGAATGTGCAATGCTACATGCCCAACTTATCAAATTCTTGGTGATGAATTAGATGGTCCAAGAGGAAGAATTTACATGATTAAAGATATGTTAGAAAATAATAAGCCAGCAAGTGAAAAAATTGTAAAACACTTGGATAGATGTTTATCTTGCTATTCTTGTGTTTCTACATGCCCATCAGGTGTCGATTATAAGCATTTGATAGACCATGGAAGAAATCATGTTGAGAGAACTTATAAAAGACCTTTTCTTGAAGGCATTTTAAGAAATTTACTTTCAATTGTTTTACCAAGACCGGGGTTATTTAAATTATTAGGAAAGATAGCCATGTTAACAAAATCATTCCATTTTTTTTTACCGAGCAAAATTAAACATATGATTTCATTCATGCCAAAATCATTTCCAAAATCTGAATATCCAGAAAACTCTATCTTTAAACCAAAAAAAAAATCTATTTCAAAAGTAGCGTTGTTAACTGGCTGTGTCCAAAAAGCGATTTCTCCCAACATTAATGATGCATCCATTAGCATACTTTTAAGACATGGAATTGAAGTACATATATTAAAAGAAGTACAATGTTGTGGTTCACTCACGCATCATATGGGTAAAGAGAAAATATCACACAACTATTTTCTTCAGAATATAAACGCTTGGCATAAACTTTATGAAAAAGAAAAAATTGATGCAATTTTAGTAAACACGTCTGGATGTGGAACAACTTTAAAAGATTATGGATTTATATTTAAAGATCATGAAGATAAAAATTTAAGAAAGAAGGCCAAAGTAATCAGTGAATTGGCTATGGATATAACAGAATATTTAGAAGAATCTATTAAGCTAGATTTTACACGAGACACAAATTCAAAAAAATTAAACATTGCTTATCATTCTGCATGTTCTATGCAGCATGGCCAAAAAGTCCATGACCAGCCAATTGAGTTGCTAAAAAAAACTGGAAATAATGTTCTAGAAATACCTGATGGCCATCTTTGTTGTGGTTCTGCAGGTACATATAATTTGATGCAAAAAGAGCTTGCTTCTGAATTACTCAAAAGAAAATGTGAGAATATAAAAAAAGTTAATCCTGATGTTATTGCTGCAGGAAATATTGGTTGTATTACACAAATATCAAATGGAACACCCATACCCATTGTCCATACTATCGAACTTTTAGACTGGTTTACTGGTGGGTCTAAGCCAAAGGAATTAAATAACTTATGAAAAAAATTTTAATAACAAGAAAACTACTGAAAGAAAATGACGAGCGTGTAAAAAAAATTTTTGATGCTAAGTTAAATACTGAAGATAAATTATATGATGCCGAAGAATTAATTTCTTTATCCAAAGGTTGTGACGGGATACTTTCATTTACTACAACTTCTTTAAACAAAGACGTTATTGAAAAATTACCTGATTCAATAAAAATAATTGCAAATTATGCGGTAGGTTTTGGTAACATAGATATTGACGCCGCTAAATCCAGGGGCATAACTGTAACTAATACACCAGAAGTTTTGACTGATGCGACAGCTGATATTTCAATTCTCTTATTGCTTGGTGCTTCGAGAAGAGCCTACGAAGGCCGCAAAGACGCAGAAAAGGAAAATTGGAATTGGTCCACAGATTATTTAATAGGAAAACAAATGTCTGGTAAAAAATTAGGAATTATTGGAATGGGCAGAATAGGTAGAGCTGTTGCAAAACGAGCTAGGGCTTTTGATATGGAAATACATTATCATAACAGAAGTCAGCTAGACTCTGATTTAGAAAATGGTGCGATTTATCATAAAGATATCAAGGATCTTTTTAGGAATAGTGAATTCTTATCAATAAATTGTCCAGGGTCAAAAGATACTGAAAATTTAATTAATGAGGAAACGTTAAAATGTTTTCCGGATAAAGTTGTCATAGCAAATGCCGCTAGAGGCGAAGTAATTGAAGATGAAGCTATGATTAATGCAATGAAAAGTGGAAAAGTTTTTGGTTTGGGACTTGATGTTTATAGGGGTGAGCCAAAAATAAATCAAAAGTATTTGGAACTAAATAATTTATTTTTACTACCACATCTTGGTAGCGCAACAAAGAAAACGAGAATTGCAATGGGTGATAGAGCTATCGATAATTTAGAGAGCTTTCTCTCTGGAAAAGTTCCAAAGGACCAAGTAAATTAAAACCACTTTTGATTGAGCAAAAAAGCCAATAAACACGTTAAATTTATATGCGCTTGCAAAAAAATATTAACTTCTGATTGAATTATTTAGATAGACTCCTACTTGTAATTTAAGCTAAACTTAAGAGTTAAATTTAACTAACATGGGAGAAAAAAACATGTCAAACAAAAACGTTACGTCAAAATCAAGACGTAAATTTTTCAAAAAAGCCGCAGCGGTAACAGGAGCAACAGCAGCAGCTGTAGCTATGCCTAACGTTGCTGCTTGGTCAGCTTCACATGCAAAGACTGTGAAACTGAAAATGCAAGCTGCATGGGGCGGCGGTATCTTCTTGGAGATGGCGAAGCAATATGGAGATAGAGTAAATGCAATGGGCGGTGGATCACTTCAAATGGAAGTTCTACCGGTTGGTGCAGTACTTAAAACTAAAGAAATTGCAGATGGTGTAAGTAAAGGTGTAGTAGATGCTTCTCACTCAGTGACAGCATACTGGTACGGTAAAAACGCAGCAGCTTCTTTATTTGGTACTGGTCCTTCATACGGATTTTCATCTCAAGAGTTAATGGGATGGATTGAACAAGGTGGCGGAAGAGCTTTATACGAAAAGACTTTAAGTAAAATTGGTCTTGATGTTGTAGGTTTCTTTGCAATGCCTATGCCTGCTCAACCTTTTGGTTGGTTTAAGAAAAAAACTACTAAAGTTTCTCAGGTTAAAGGTCTTAAGTACAGAACAGTTGGACTAGCTACAAATGTTCTTCAAAAAATGGGAATGGTTGTAAGACAGTTACCAGGTGGAGAAATTCAACCAGCAATGAAAACTGGTTTGATTGATGCTGCTGAGTTTAACAATCCAACATCTGATAGAGACTTTGGTATGCAAGACGTTTCTAAGCATTATCACTTAGGAAGTTTTCACCAATCTCAAGAAATGTTTGAGATGCAGTTCAATAAGAAAAAATACAACAGCCTATCACCAGCGCACCAAGCTATCATTAAGCACGCTGCTGAAGCTGCAAACACTGCAAATTACTTCATGGCATTAGTTAGATATTCTACTGACTTAGGTAGACTAATGAATGAGTCTGGAGTTAATGTGCATCAAACTTCTGATGAAATCCTAGGTGCTCAGTTAAAAGCATGGGATACAGTTATGAAGGACTTTAGAAAGGATCCATTGTTTGATGAGATTATTAAATCACAACAAGCATATGCCAAAAAAGTTATGAAATATCTATTTATGAACCAGCCTAATTACAGACTGGCTTATACTAGAACTTTCGGTGATCCAGTAAAAGTAAAGATCTAATTAATCACAATATTATTAAAGGGGGCTTTTAGGGCCCCCTTTTTTTATAGCTAAATTTAAATTATAATTATAAAAGACATCGTGGATTTCGTTAATAATTACATCAAGTTTGCTGAAAGTTTAAGCCGTTGGGTCGGCAAAGGTTTTGCCTGGTGTATTGTTATTTTATGTCTTGGTACTGTTTACGAAGTAACAATGGCTTACTTATTTAATGCTCCGACACTTTGGAACTTTGATTTTAGTTTACAAATGTACGGTGCTTTATTTTTAATGGCTGGAGCATATACTTTATCTTGCGATGCTCATGTTAGAGGTGATGTAATATACAGATTGTTTTCGATACCAACGCAAGCCAAAATTGATATGGTCTTATATTTCTTATTTTATTTTCCGGGAATATGCGCACTTGCATTTTCTGGTATTGA
>CBFHHD010000061.1:0-5162 GCA_965655605.1 Candidatus Pelagibacteraceae bacterium
AAATCATATCACTTAAAACGCTGAGACAATCTCCCACTATTGCTACGTCTACCTCTATAATTTTATTTATTGACGAAGGGTCTATATCAATATGAATTTTTTTTGAATTTGGTGAAAAGGCATCAACCCTTCCAGTGATCCTGTCATCGAATCTTGCTCCAACATTAATCATTAAATCACATTCATACATTGCATTATTAGCTTCGTATGTGCCATGCATGCCGAGCATTCCTAGGAATTGCGGATCACTGCCTGGGAAAGCACCTAAGCCTTGTAGTGTTGATGTAATTGGAAAATTGGTAATTCTTGATAATTCTGTTAACGCTTCTGAGGCTTTATCGCCTGCATTTATTACTCCACCACCAGAATATATAATTGGTTTTTTTGATTTCACAATCAGTTCCACAGCTTTTTCAATTTCACTCATTTCACCTTTGACACTGTTTTTGTAGGTATGAATTTCTACTTCAGATGAACTTTTATAATTTCCTTTTTTAAACTGAATATCTTTTGGAATATCTACTAATACAGGACCAGGTCTTCCAGAGGTTGCGATATGAAAAGCTTTATGTAGCACTTCAGCAAGTTGGTTTACATCTTTAACTAGCCAATTATGTTTTGTACATGGTCTTGTAATTCCAGTTGTATCACACTCTTGAAAAGCATCTGTACCAATTAAATGTGTAGGCACTTGTCCAGTTATACAAACTAGTGGTATTGAGTCCATGTATGCGTCCGTCAAAGCTGTGACCATATTTGTAGCACCAGGACCAGATGTAACTAATGCTATTCCAGGTTTTCCCGATGATCTGGCATAACCCTCAGCAGCATGGCCTGCTCCTTGCTCATGTCTTACTAAAATATGTTTGATGTTTTTTTGCTTAGACATCTCATCATAAAGAGGCAAGACGGCTCCTCCAGGATAGCCAAAGATATACTCTACACCATGTTCATTTAGTGCTTTAAAGACAATTTCTGCTCCAGTAATTTGATTACTCATTTCTCCCCCAGATTGAATTTAGCTTAACTATAACTGGGGTCAAGTCGTTCTAATGTATTTTAAAATTTTTTTTTCTAATTTTGTTTTATCTGTATCGTTGAAAGCTTCCCAATCTTTCATCTGACCTCTAAACCATGTCATTTGACGTTTAATATACTGCCTCGTTCGAATAATTGACCTCTCTATGGCTTCTTTTTCAGAAATTTTACCTTTTAATAGCTCAACTATTTGCTGAAGCCCTAAAATATGATTGGCACTCAACTCCTTCTTGATCTTCAAATTATTAAATTTTTTTGCCTCTTTTAGCGCTCCATGTTTCATCATATATTGAAATCTCTTTTCAATTTTACTTAAAAGAAAATCTCTTGGAGTATTTAAGAAAATCTTTTTAAACTTTAAATTATTTAAATTTTTTTTTTTATTTTTTTGCCAATTGAATATAGATTTTTTTGTAAATAATTTTACTTCATAAAATCTTATTAACCTTTGTTTGTCATTTGGTGATATTTTATTTTTACACTTTGGATCTATTTTAATCAGTTTTTGATAAAATTTTTCAGGTCCTAATTTGTTATAAAGTTTCATAACTTCTTTTCGCTCATTCTTAGTTACGTTAGGAATTTGGGCAATACCATCTGTTAATGCCTTAAAATACAACCCTGTACCACCTACAACTATAGGAATTTTTTTTCTTTTAAGAATATTCTCAATTTTAATGTTAACTTCTCTTAACCATTGTCCTGTAGAAAAACTTTTTTTTATACTTAAAAAACCATAAAGGTGATGTTTTATTTTTTTATAGTTCAAAGGTCGTGCAGATAAAATTTTAAACTCTTTATACACTTGCATACTATCTGCATTAATTATTTCTCCATCAATTTTTTTTGCTATTTTAATTGCAATATCCGATTTTCCCGAAGCAGTTGGACCAGCTAAAAGCACAACCTCATTCATTGCGAATGTTACTTAAGCTTAACGCCGATGTATCTTGTGGAATTTTGTAAATCAACGATCGTGAGTAATAATGTTTTATTTCCAGACTTAATTTGCTGTTGAATCTTTTTTTCGAAATCTTTTATATTTTTTATTGATTTATTTTGAAGGGCAATAATTGCATCGCCAGGTCTAACGGGCAACAAGGCCATTGCCCCATTTGGATCAATTTTTTTAATAATCACACCTGTTTTATTTTTTAATTTATCTCTATTTTTTTTATCTTCATCCTTAATGCCCCTTACATCAATCCCAAGGCTGGATAGAGTTGCATCTTTAGATTTTTTTGGGACTCTTTCTTTAAATTCAGCAGTATCTTCCAACCTTCCAAGAACGACTGATTTCGAAATCTCTTTTTTATTTCTCCATATTTTCAAAGAGGCAGGTTTTCCAACTGGAGCTTGACCTACTAATCTTGGAAGGTCTCTCATAGTGCTAACTTTTTTTCCATTAAATCCAATAATAACATCACCTGGCTTTAAACCCGCTTTATCAGCAGGACTTTTTTTACTTACATCTGTTACCAATGCACCAATTGGCTCTTTCAAACCAAGACTTTCAGCTATCTCTTTTGATACAACTTGAATTCTAACTCCAAGCCATCCTCTTTTTGTTTCTCCAAACTCTATTAATTGATCGATAACTCCCTTTGCAAAGTTGGCAGGTATAGCGAAACCAATACCAACAGAACCTCCAGAGTTAGAAAAGATTGCTGTATTGATCCCTAAAACCTCACCATCCATATTAAATAACGGACCACCAGAATTTCCCTGGTTTATAGATGCATCAGTTTGAATAAAGTTGTCGTATCTACCCATGTTAATATCTCTATTGATGGCGGAGATTATTCCGTGAGTAACAGTTCCTCCTAATCCAAATGGATTACCGATTGCCAAAACCCAATCGCCAACTTTTGAGTCATTTGAATTTGCAAATTTTACAGCTGGAAATTTTTTGTTTGATTGAATTTTTAAAACCGCAATATCGCTGACAGGGTCTGTTCCAACTAATTCAGCTTCATACTCTTTTCCGTCAGTAAACTTTACAAATATACCTTCAGCATTTTGAATTACGTGATTGTTTGTAATAACTGTCCCATTTTCTTTAATTACAAACCCAGATCCTAGAGCTGTAGATTTTCGTTTTTGAGGACCTTGATTTTGGTCAAAATCTTTGAAGAACTCGTTAAATGGAGATCCAGGGGGAAACTGAAATGGAA
This sequence comes from Candidatus Pelagibacteraceae bacterium, assembly GCA_965655605.1. Classification (GTDB taxonomy): domain Bacteria; phylum Pseudomonadota; class Alphaproteobacteria; order Pelagibacterales; family Pelagibacteraceae; genus HIMB114. Next base: position 3,213 of record CBFHHD010000061.1, read on the forward strand.
ATGGTGTTGCTTTGGTCTCTACAATTGTCGTTGCAGAAATATTCACAACTGAAGGCATAGACTTTTCAGCAAGTTTTGAAAATCCCTTAGTTACATCGTTTGCGTAACTTTTTCCTACAAAAAACTGTAAGCAGAAAATAATTAAAATTAATTTAAAGTTTTTTTTCATCCTTTAACAACCCATACAATTATAAATCCAATTAAAGCAAAAAAAAGGCCGCCAGTCCTTAAATTAGTAGATGACATACTTTTCATTTTTTCCATCATGACTTTCATTTGATCTGGAAAAATAGCATACATCAAACCTTCAATCACAAAAAGTAATCCAATAGCTACGATTAGCTCACTCATTTAATTACTGCTTAGGAGTTGACCTTACAGGACTTCTTCTAGCCCCTGACTTTCCAAAAAATTTAAAGAAATCACTATCAGGAGATAAAATTAGTGAGGTATCTTTGCCAACTAATGACTTTTCATAAGATTGCATAGATCTATAAAAACTAAAAAAGTTTGGGTCTCTTCCAAATGCATTTGCAAAAATTTTATTTCTTTGCCCATCACCCTCACCTTTTAAAATTTGAGATTTTTTATTAGCTTCCGCTAAGATGATTGTAACTTCTTTATCAGCTGTAGATCTTACAGTTTGTGCAATCTCAGCTCCTTCGGCTCTAAACTCTTTTGCCTCTCTTTGTCTCTCAGTTTGCATTCTTCTAAAAATTGCTTCACTGTTTGCTTGTGGCAAATCTGCTCTTTTAATTCTCACATCTATAATTTGCAGACCTAGCTTCTCAGCTTCAGAATTAACATCTCTGGTAATTTGATCCATCAATCTTGCTCTATCTTTTGATACAAGTGTTTGAAGCTCCTCTTTACCTAATACACCTCTAATTCTTGCATTAACAATGGTTGACAATCTAGATCTTGCAACCCTTTCATTTCCAACCGAAATATAAAATTGTAAAGGATCTTTTATTTGAAATCTAGCAAATGCATCAACAATTAATCTTTTTTGGTCTGATGCAATGATCTCTTCTGGTGGTGCATCTAAATTTAAAATCCTAGTATCTAGGAAAACTATGTTTTGAATAAAAGGAATTTTATAATTTAATCCTGCCTTTTGAACTATTCTTTTTGGATCACCGAACTGAAGTACAATTGCTTGTTGTACTTCTGAAACTATGAAAAAAGTTGAATATATTAATACTCCAATTAAAATTATAACTGGGCCTAAAAATTTTAGTGTCTTATCTTTCATCTAATTACCTGTATTCTTTTTTAATTCTGGTAGTGGCAAATAAGGTACTACGCCTCCACCTGATTTTTTATCAATAATAATCTTGTTAATATCAGCCATTACTTTTTCCATGGTCTCAAGGTACATTCTTTCTTGAGTTACTCTTTTTGCACCTTTGTATTCATTGTAAATTGCTAAAAACCTACTTGCTTCACCTTCTGCAAGAGCTACCACTTCTCTTTTATATGCTTCTGCTTGTTGTAAAATTTGTGCTGCTTCTCCACGTGCTCTTGGTATAACATCATTAGCGTATGCTTCTGCTTCATTTTGAGATCGTTCTTTATCAGCTTTTGCAGCTTGTACATCTCTAAAAGAGTCGATAACTTGAGTTGGAGGATCTGCTTTTTGTGTTTGAACCTGAGTAATCGTAATACCAGAATCATAACTGTCTAAAATATCTTGCATAATGTTTTGGGTATCTATTTCTACCTGAGCTCTACCTTCAGTTAAAATAGATTGAATATCATACCTGGCAATAACTTCTCTCATTGCTGTCTCTGCAACACTTTTCACACTATCTTCTGGTGATTGAATGTTAAATAAAAATTTACCCGCATCTTTAATTATCCAAAATACAGAATAATCAATATCAACAATATTTTCATCACCTGTAAGCATTAAACTTTCTTCAGGTACATCGGAAACACTTGAGGCTC
>CBFHHD010000062.1:0-4745 GCA_965655605.1 Candidatus Pelagibacteraceae bacterium
GTGTTGATATTGTGCTCATTACAGTCTACTCTTGGAAAAAGTGTTGTGGTTAGTGGGGAACGGGTAATGCCCCAAGGAGTTCGAGTCTCTCTGACCGTACCAATAAATATTATATCCAACTTGGCTTTAACAACTGAATATTTTCAATAGAATTTGTTTTTAAGACAGTATCTGAGTTAAAATTAATTTTATTTATTTTTATAATGCCAAAGTTTGGATTGTCAGATATCACATTGCCAACAATTTGATCCTCATAAAAAATATCCTCATTTTTATTTAATTTTTTATCAGTGTTTAACTTTATTATCCTTTTTGAAATCTTATTTTTAAGATTCATTCTTGATGTATTTTCTTGTCCAATATAACAACCTTTTGAAAAACTTATTGCATTTAATTCTTTTAAATTACACTCAAGAGCAAAATATTTTCCAATTATAAATTTAAAAATATTATCAAATAGGCCCTGATTATTTATGTGTTCAATAAAAATTTCATTGCCTGATAATTCCATGTCAATTGTCTCATCTTTAGAAACAAGGTAATAGCTTCCAAGATCCGTTAACCTTGGGTCATTAAAACTATATTTGTGATTAATTTTAAGATTAGAATTAAATGAAAATATTATACGTAAATTATCACAATCTAATATTTTAACTTTAGCTCTTAATTTATAATGATTGAGAGATGATATTAGGTTTTCATATAGGTAATCATCAACGATAATAATATATCCTTGATTTTCTTTGATTACAAAAAAGTGACTGCTTACCTTTCCTTGAGGAGATAAAAGACATGAATAAATGGATTTTTGTTTCTCTAGTAAATTGATATCATTAGTGACTATATTGTTTAAAAAAATACTAGATTCATCCCCAGTTACTAAAATTAATCTTTTGTTTTCTAGTGTAGTTGTATAATTAACGTTCATTACAAAGATACTATGTCATTATTATTAAAAAATGGTCAAGTCTACTTCGAAGACAAATTTCAAAAGTTAGATATTTTAGTTGAAAACGATAGGATTAAAGAAATTTCTAATCACATTGAAGAGGCGGGTGATGTTGAAATTCAAGATTGTTCAGACTTATCTATTTTCCCGGGTTTTATTGATACTCACGTTCACTTTAGAGAACCGGGACACCCAAATAAAGAAACTTTAGAAAGTGGCAGTCGAGCAGCAGTTTTAGGCGGTATGACTGGGATTTTTGAAATGCCAAACACCTCCCCAATTACTGATAGTCCTGAAAGAATTATGGATAAATTATCTAGGGCAGAAAATAATATGCATTGTAATTATGCTTTTTATTTTGGGGCAACAAATGAAAATTCTAATAAATTAGATTTTTTAAAAAACTTAGATGGCTGTTGTGGTGTTAAAATGTTTGTTGGCTCATCAACAGGTGACCTTTTAGTGAAAGACGATTTTTACATCGAGCAAGTAATAAAAAACTCACCCAAAGTAGTTTCAATCCACTCAGAAGACGAGGATATGCTGTTAGATAGAAAGAATATTATTGAAGAGGGAAATGTTAAATCACATTATAAATGGAGAAGTGTAGATTGTGCCATGTCCTCAACAAAAAAATTAATTGATTATTCTAATAAATATAAAAAAAATATTCATATTCTTCACATAACAACAAAAGATGAGGTTGATTATTTTAGAGAAAAAAAACCAGAATTTACTACTTTAGAAACTACACCTCAGCATCTAACCTTAAGCGCACCTGATGATTATGATAAATTAGACACTTTTGCTCAAATCAATCCACCTATTAGAACAAAAGATCATCAAGATGGAATTTGGAAAGGAATAGATGACAATTTAATCAGCATTATTGGTTCTGATCATTCACCCCATACAATAGAGGAAAAAAAACAACCATATCCAAAAAGCCCATCTGGAATGCCAGGTACACAAACAATTGGACTTGTAATGACTGACTATTATTTAAAGGGAAAAATAACATTAAAAAAACTTGTAGATCTTTTGTGTCTTAACCCTTGTAAAGTTTTTAAAATTAAAGATAGAGGAGAAATTAAAGTTGGGAACTTTGCTGATTTAACAATTTATAATTTAAAAAAATCATTTGAAATTAAAAATAGTTGGATTGCAAGTAATTGTGGGTGGTCTCCCTTTAATGATAAGAAGGTTTCTGTCTCGCCATTTGGGACGATTATAAGTGGTAAAATAGTTGTTTGGGATCAGAAACTGATAGAGCAGAGTTCTGGTGTTGCTATTGCTTTTGATTAATTAGTTTTTTCTCTTGCTTTAATATTATTTTTATATTTTTTATCCAATTTAGTTAAGATTTTTGAAGTCTGTTCATTTTTATCAAACTCTAAAATTTCTTTTTTTTCCTTTTCACAAACTTTTTTGTTATAGCTTTTAGATATTTTTTCTAATTTTTTATCAACAATATCATTTGCTAAATCTTTATTAATATAGTTGTCTGATTTTTTTTCATTAATCGAATTAATATATTTCTGAAAATCAAATGGATTAAATTTTATCAAACTATCAAAACCTTTTGAAAATAAACTATTAGCATTTGCAAAATTTAAAACATTATTTAAGAAACCATACATTTCAGCAACTTTATCATTTTCATGATGCATAATTATTTCTTTTAAAAATTCTTGTGGAATTAAATTGGATCCTGAATTTTCTCTATCTAATAAAATTTGAGTTAAAATAGATGAGGTTATATCTTTTTTGCTCTCAGCATCTTGAATTGTAAACTTTTTTTCTTGTTTAATAAGCGTGACCACATCTTCTTGAGTGATGTAATTACTTGAATCGGTATTATATAGACGCCTGTTAGAGTATTTTTTGATTAAAATCATTCGCCTCAGTAAATTATATTATAACGCAATTGCAACATAAAAATTCAATTACAGATTTAATTTCACTTATGCTATTTTTAACTGTCATTTTGAATAAATTTGAATAATTATGCTATTTTGATGAAAAAAGCTTACATCACATCTGCATTTAGAAGTCCGATAGGATCATTAAATGGAGGAATATCTCAGTTAACAGCCCCGGAACTTGGCTCGCAAGTAATAAAAAAATGTTTAGCTTACTCAGGTTTATCAAGTTCGGATCCATCAATGATTTTTATGGGAAATGTTTTGACAACAGGTGTTGGACAAAATCCTGCAAGACAGGCTGCTCTTAAAGCTGGGATCGATAAAGATAAAATAGCCACAACTATAAATCAAGTGTGTGGTTCTGGATTAACATCAGTTGGTATCGGATTTAATGCAATTAAATGTAATGATGCGAACATTGTTATTGCAGGCGGTCAAGAAAATATGAGTCTTTCTCCACACTATATGAATATTCGAAGATCGACAAAAATGGGTGACAATCAAATGAAAGACAGCATGATCATAGACGGGTTGTGGGATGTTTATAATGATTATCATATGGGAATAACTGCTGAAAATGTTGCAAAAAAATATTCAGTTATAAGAAATGATCAAGACGAGTTTGCTCTTAATTCACAATTGAAAGCCCAAGCAGCAATTAAGTTAGACAAGTTCAAAGAAGAGATTGTTCCTATTGTAGGAAAATTTAAAAAAGATGATTTAGTTTTGAATAAGGATGAGCATCCAAAAAAGAATTTAAATTTAGAAAAATTAGCAAAATTGAAAAGTGTATTTAAAAAGGACGGAACTGTAACAGCTGGTAATTCATCAGGCATTAATGATGGTGCAGCATCATTAGTATTAATGAGTGAGGACGAATTAAAAAAAAGAAAATTAAAACCTTTGGTAGAAATAGTTTCTTGGGCTGAATATGGTGTTGACCCATCTTTAATGGGCACTGGTCCAATTCCGGCTTCAAATTTAGCTTTAAAAAAAGCTGGGTGGAAAATCAAAGATCTAGATTTAGTAGAATTAAATGAAGCGTTTGCAGCGCAATCTTTAGCTGTGATTAATGAGTTAAAATTAAATAACGAAATAATTAATGTTAATGGTGGCGCTATAGCGTTAGGTCATCCGATAGGAGCATCTGGAGCAAGAATTCTTGTAACTTTAATTCATGAGATGATAAAGAGAGATTCTAATAAAGGTTTAGCAGCACTTTGCATTGGTGGTGGAATGGGTATTGCGATGTGTATTCAAAAGCCAAATCTTTAAATGTCTTATAAAAATATAGAAATTACCAAAGATGATAAGCTTGGAATTTGTACAATAAAAAATGAAAAGAATAATTCATTAGATTTTGAAACTATTGATGAGATATCTGATGGTTTATTATCTTTAGAAAGCGATAAAAATATTAATTGTTTGGCGATCATAGGAAATAATAAATTCTTTTCACCTGGAGCTGATATTAATCAATTAAAAGATTTAGACTCTCAAAAGGCTAAAGAAAAAAAACTTTTTCGTTCCCTAGATAAATTAGAAAATATAAATATTCCTTTGTGCGCATTAGTTCAGGGTTATGCTTTGGGTGGTGGAATGGAATTGGCTTTAATGTGTGATTTTATTATTGCTTCAAAAAAAGCAAAATTTGCACAACCTGAAATTAACCTAGGTTTGATTCCAGGCATAGGTGGTACCCAAAGATTAAAGAAATATATTGGAAAATATAATGCTAACTTTTTATGTATGACTGGAGAAATGATTACATCTGAAGAGGCCAAAGAGTATGGATTTGTTAGCAAAGTCATTGATGATAGTGATTTTATAAATTCAGCTTTGAAGATAATGCATAATATTTCCTCTAAGCC
>CBFHHD010000063.1:0-4713 GCA_965655605.1 Candidatus Pelagibacteraceae bacterium
TATCTATATCGAGTGTCCTTGGGCTATTTTTAACATATCTCTTTCTTCCATAAGTTTCTTCAATTTCTAAAATAACGCTTAACAATTTATTTGGAGAAAGATTTGTATCAATCGAAACTGCTGAGTTACAAAACTCTGGATCATTTTTATTTGGATATGCTTCTGATTTATAAATTAAAGATTTCTTTATAATTCTTATCTCCTTTTTAATCAAAGCCTCATACGCTTTTTCAATATTTTCTTTTGGGGAAGAATTTTCAAAACTTAAATTTGATCCAAGTGCGAGAATTTTCATTAACTAGATTTTCTAAACACCCTTGATTTTTCTCTATTCCAATCTCTTTGCTTTTTAGTTTGTCTCTTGTCATGAAGCTTCTTTCCTTTGGCGATTGCAATATTAACTTTTGCAATTCCTTTTTTATTAAAATAAATTCTTGTAGGGACAATGGTAAATCCATCACGATTTATTTTTCCAACTAGTTTATTAATTTCTTTTTTTTTAAGAAGAAGTTTTCTTAATCTTCTTGGCTCATGATTGTTATAACTACTTTGTTTGTATTCTGGTATATAGGAATTGTGTAAAAAAATTTCACCATCCTGATCAAGTGCATAAGAATCTGCGATACTGCCCTTGCCTTCCCTTAAACATTTCACTTCAGATCCAGAAAGTTCAATGCCAGCTTCCAGCTGATCTTCAAAAAAATAATTAAAACTAGCCTTACGATTTTGTGCAACAACGTTGCTCGTATCGTTTTTTTTATTCATTAAACTAGTGATAAACTTTTTAAAACGACATCAATTTTTTCTTTAGAAGAGATGTGCGATGTTACAAGTGGCAATCTTACCTCTTCAGACATCATGCCCATTAAGTTTAAACAATACTTGGCTGGGACAGGATTACTTTCAACAAACATAACTTCGTGGAGAGGCATTAATTTATTAAACAATCTCTCTGCTTCTTCATTATTTTTTGACATTGATAAATTTTGAAATTCAGAACAAAGCTTTGGCGCAACATTCGCAGAAACTGAAATGCATCCCACACCACCTCTTTGGTTAAATTCATAAGCATTCTCATCGTTTCCTGATAACATTATAAATTCTTTTCCCATTTTCTCTTTTTGTTGAGATGCTCTTTCTAAGTTTCCAGTTGCATCTTTTACTCCGACAATATTTTCAAGTTCATATAGCCTAGCCATTGTATCAACCGTCATATCAACCACAGAACGTCCAGGTATATTGTAAATAATGATGGGTATTCCGCAGTTATCATTTATTTTTTTATAATGCTGATACAAACCTTCTTGGGTTGGCTTGTTATAATAAGGGGTGACGACTAACGCAGCATTAACATTTGCTTTTTCTGCAAATTTTGTCATCTCAACGGCTTCCTCCGTAGAATTAGATCCAGTTCCAGCAATTACAGGAACTTTTCCCCCTGAAGATTTGACTGCAATTTCAATAAGTTTTTTATGCTCATCATTAGTAATCGTTGGCGACTCACCTGTGGTTCCACATGGTACAATACCGTGCGTACCATTTGAAATTTGAAAATTTATGAACTTTTCATAAGCATTTTCGTCTAATTTATCCCCTTTAAATGGAGTGACCAGCGCTGTAATAGAACCTTTAAACATCTTTAGTAAAAACCAAATTATTTATATATAGGAATGATTAATGATTAAAGCTAAAACTCTTAAAAATTCAATTTATTGTCTTTTTGTTGTCAGTTTATTTAGCTCAACATCATTTGCGGGCCTAATCAAACCTTTGCCAAAACCTCAGGAATTTAGCCTTCAAAAAGAGATTACTCCCACATTAAAACAAGACAAAACTGTTAAGAAAAAAGTTATAAAAAAAGTAAAACCTAAAAAAGTAGTACCAAAAATATCAGTTCCAAAAAAAACCATTTCTAAGAACATCGGTAAAAAAACTGAAGTTAAAAAGATAAACAAAAAACCTTTAAAACAAGATTTGGTTAAAGAGAATAAGGAAAATTATTCAGTAACAAATAGATTGTTGCCAGTAAAAAAACCTAATGATTTAGGAATTGTTAAAAAGAATTCAAAAGTATTAAATCAAAAAGATTTTATAATAGCTCAAAAAACATTTGGTTTAATAAAAAGAAAAAGATGGAATTCAGCGATCAAAGAAGTTGAAAAATCTAATAATGCTCTACTAACCGACCTTGTAAAATGGATGTATTTAAAAGAACCTAGTAATCGAGCAACTTTTTATGATTATTTAGACTTTATAAATAAAAAAAGTAATTGGCCCAGAATTAATAGGCTTAGATATTTAGCAGAACATAAAATTAATTTTAAAAATGTTAAGCCTAATGATGTAATTAAATTTTTTGAAAAAGAAAAACCATTTAGTGGTTTTGGTAAAATAAAATTAGGTGAAGCTTATTTGATTAATGGAGATGTGGTTAAGGCACATGATTTAATTGCCGAAGGCTTTAAAACAGCAAATCTTAGTCGAGCGGATCACAAATACTTAAATAAAAAATTTAGAAAACTTCTTACCCCAAATGATTATATTGTCAGAGCCGAATACCTTGCCTGGGAACAGGATTTTTATGAATTGAAAAGAACCATTCGATACCTCCCAAAGGGACATAAGGAATTATATTTTGCAAGATTTGCGTTGATGACTAGATCGTATGGTGTTGACAGTGCAATTTCAAAAGTTCCACCTAAGTTTATCAATAATGTTGGCTTGAAGTTTGATAGAGCTAAATGGAGAAGAAAAAGAGGTCGCCATGAAGGCGCACTAGAAATAATAAATGCCCTACCTGATGACCCAAAATATTTAGTCAAACCAGATTTATGGTTTAAAGAAAAGTTTATTATTGCTCGTAAAAAGATTAATCAAAAGAAATTTAAAGAAGCTTATAACTTGATGACCAATCATGGGGTTATAGATAGTGGAAAACTTGCTGAAGCAGAGTGGCATGCTGGTTGGTTGGCTTTAAGATTTTTAAATATGCCTCAAAAAGCTACGGAACATTTTTATTCAATGTATGAGGGTGTGAATTACCCAATTAGCAAGTCTAGAGCTGCTTTTTGGTTAGGTGAAGCCTATTCTAAAATTGGTAAAAATCAAACTGCCAAACAATGGTACTCAAAAGCTGCGGAGTTTAATACAACATTTTATGGCCAGCTTGCTGCAGCAAAAATTGATAAGAAAAAATATAGGGTAAAAAATAATTTCACTTATAACAAAGATGATTTTAAAAAATTTTTAAAAAAAGATTTAGTTAAAGCTTTTATATTATTAGATGAATTAAATGTTTCACAAAAGGGAAAGGACATTATTAAGCACCTTGGTTCCGAAGACAGTCCATTAATAGACCAAATACATGCTGGTCTTTTAGCGCAAGAAATTAACCGATTAGATTTTGCAGTTCAGATTGCAAAACAGGCATCCTACTTAAATAAAAATTTACTGGAACTAAATTATCCAATTATAGAGACGCCCAAAATGGTTGCGCGGCAAAAAATTTTACCTCAAGAAGTAATACTAGCTTTAATAAGACAAGAGAGCGAATTTGATGGAAGGGCAAACAGCTGGGTTGGTGCAAAAGGATTGATGCAAGTAATGCCAGCAACAGGACGATTGGTAGCAAAGCAAGCAGGGTTAAGGTACTCAAAATCAAAACTTGTGAATGATGAATATTTTAATTTACAGCTAGGGTCTTTTTATATTTCAGATTTAAATCAAAATCTCAAAGGCGCAACCTATATGGCTTTTGCTGCCTATAATGCTGGTCCTCATAGAGTTAAACAGTGGATCAGGCGTTTTGGTGACCCAAGAAAGGGAGATATTAGTCCAATAGATTGGATTGAATTAATACCATTTAGTGAAACGAGAAACTATGTTCAAAGAGTCATAGAAAATATTCAAGTTTACAAATATGTATTAAATAAAAAACCAATCTCAAATGATATCGAAAAATTACTTTTTTAAAACAGTATCTTTAAAAGCGATAGAAATAAATGCAAAAATTGTTATGTAATTTAAATAAGATATATAAAAAGACCCGACATCAAAAAGTGGTTTAATAACTTCATAAAGTTCTTTGTAACTAGTCATAAAAGACAATTGTAACGTTAAGTAAATCATTGAAGGAACGAGAAATATAACTGTTACTATTATAAATAATAAAAATAATTTTAAACCAATCATATTCAGTTCTTTAAAATTATTTTTATTATTTAGGCCCAGGGTTAATTTTGGTAAAATAAAAATCAATTTAAGAGACAGAATGGTTGTAAAAATCCACATCATTAACAATCCAGAAGCATGATTGCTCTCAACTGTAAGAATTTTACGAATAATAAAATGCAAAAGCAGAGGCGATAAAGCAATAACCGTCAAAGATAAAAAATTTATAAAGTATTTAATACTTCTCGGTGACAAAAATTCTTTAGTAAAAATAATCTTATTTTTATTGATTATCTCTTCGTGTACACAAATGCCAATTGCACTGGAAACAATCATAGTAAACACAAAAAAGAAAAATATCGTAAAATTGGTTGCAACATCTTTTGTCATTAAATAATTTAAAATGTTAAAAGCTATTGTAATCAGCAAAACTGCAGGGAAACCCTCTTTAATCCTTTTGTCAAAATTGCTTATCAAAAATTGAAAAGATTCTGCTAAAGTTTTTCCTATGGATAATGTTTTTTTCATAATTATGGCGGACAG
>CBFHHD010000064.1:0-4266 GCA_965655605.1 Candidatus Pelagibacteraceae bacterium
CCATAAAAAAAAGACGACATGTTACACCAACACAAAAAATTATTTTACTAGGTTCACTTTATATTCAAGAAAATATTCGTTCAATAAATCCATATTCTATATATTTGAATAACACATTTTCAAAAAAAACACTTTTAGATTGGACTCATCTTTATACTAGAGAATATGATGACATGTTAACTGCAAGAGGAGTACAAATGAATGAGGGTAGTTTACTTCGAGGTGTAATGGAGAGAGAAACAGCTTTAAAATATTATAATGATGACAGAGAACGATATGATAGTTGGAAAGTTGGAGATATTGTTTGGGAAAAACAAAATAAATGTAGAATTGATGACATTATTTTTGCAGACCCACCTAAATTAAAAATATTCGATTTTAAAACTAGAAAACATTATATGTGTGATTTTTATAGATTTCAAAAAGTTGAATTAAATGAGTCAGGTAAAGGAACTGAAACATCAAAAAATGTTAAAAAAACAGGTAAAAAAGCAGGTAAAACTAAAACAAATACAAACAAAAAAAGTAAAACAAAAAAAAAAGATGAATGTGTTTCAATTGACTTAAATTCGTTAGAAAAAAAATATAGAAAAATGAACAACGCAGCTCTTAGAAAAGTATGTGTTACCAAAGGTGTTAAATTTACTAGAAAAAATAAAAAAAATATTTTGATTAAGAAATTATTGAAACAAGCTGCAACAGGACTTACATCAAAACAAACAAGAGCTGCACAACAAAAGAAACATCAAAATAAAAAAAAACAACAAGAGACAACAGAAGAAAAAGAAAACAGATTAGAAAAAGATAGAAGTAGAAAACAACAAAGTAAGAGAGCTAACAAAGGCAAACAAAACAGTAAATTTTATAAAGCTGCTTTAATCAATGGCAACGACGGTGAATGGGATGAAGACATGGTTGAAGAATTTAATGTAGGAAGTTTAAGTAAAGTCTGTAGTAAATGTGATAATTGTAAATTATTTCCAGGTGAAAGGGATGGTTTCTGTTGTAATAACGGTAAAAGTGTTGATTATATTGACCAACCACCTGAACATCCAGCGTGTATACAACAATTAATTGAAAATTCACAAACAAGAAAATTTTTTAAAGAGAATGCTAGAGCAATTAATGCAAGTCTTTCCATGGCATCAACAGTTTTTGAAAAACCAATTAACAACACAGAAGGTCCTCCAGGCATGTTAAAAATGCAAGGAAATATATACCATAAAATTGGTGCACTTGCTCCATCTAATTCAAGTAAAAAAAAAAAGTATGGTCAAATGTGGTTTCATTCTGACACAGATGAAATGGTTAATTTAAGAGCTAATTTACCAATGTTTCAAAAATATACAAAAAAACGAAAACAAATACGTTTAAAAAATGGTGAAAATTTAGTAAGACATTGTTTAAAAGTTTGTCAAAATGCATTATTGAGAGAAAATGAATTAATTAAAAAATGTAGGCAAATGTTTGAAGACGCTCAAAATTTAACTAGAGCAAATGATGTAAGAATTGAGTTTGTTGATGCTAAATTACATAGTAAACAATATAGAAATCAAAAAAGACAAGATTTTAGTGGTGCATATGACCCAGTTACACAATTTGGACAAATTTGTGCGTTAATTCCAAATTATAATGAGAGTACTCCAAAAGAACCAAAAAGAGTAGTTGTTCAAGTTAAAGAAACCAGTTCAATTTCAGGTAAAAAAGAGTTAGTTTATATAAATGATTTCCACCCAATTACTGATCCTTTATCTTATCCGTTATTATTTCCACATGGTACAATGGGTTGGAATAAATTTAATGTAAAACGTAATGGAAAAGTTGTAATACCAGCGTGTAAATTTTATAGGTATAGACTTATGGAAAAAGTAGATTCAGCTAATACCATGTTTCATTTTGGCAGACTTTCACAACAGTACATGTTAGATGCTTGGTTTAAAACAGAGCAAGATAGATTAAGTTTTTTTAGTACTGAAAGTCATAGAAAACAATTTATTCAAGCTAGAGGTGAACAAATTGAAGCATTATTAGACGGATGTGATGCACGTACTATGATAGATATTAAAGAAATAGGTAGAAGAACAATAATTCCAAGTAGTTTTACTGGCGGTCCTAGGTATATGAAAGCACAATATCACGATGCTATGGCAATTTGTGCACAATATGGAAAACCATCTTTATTTATAACTTTCACCTGCAACGGAAATTGGAAAGAAATTACTGAGAATTTGAAACCACATGAAACATTTCTAGATCGTCCTGATTTATGTGCAAGAGTCTTTAAATTAAAATTAAAAGAATTACTTGATGATTTAACTAAAAAAAATGTGTTTGGATTATGCAAAGGTTATTGTTATACAATTGAGTTTCAAAAAAGAGGTTTACCACATGCCCATATATTATTAATCCTTGACCAAACATGTACACCTCAAAAAGCAAATGACTACGACAAATTTGTTCGTGCAGAAATTCCAGATGTAAAAAAACATCCAAAATTACATGAAAAAGTTGTTAGTTTTATGGTTCATCCAGATTGTGGTAACGGAAAGAAAAAATATGCATGCAGATGTGCAAATAAATGGCTTTGTCAAAAAGGTTTTCCTAAAGACTTTCAAAGTCATACTATTCATGAAGAGGGATCATATCCTAAATATCAAAAAAGAAGTCCAAAAGAAGGTGGTCACACATATAAAAAAGGTTCTAGAATAATTGATAATCGATTTATTGTTGCCTATAATCCATGGTTACTTCAAAAATATAATGCACATATTAATGTTGAAGTATGTGCTACTGTTAAAGCATATAAATATATATTTAAATATATTCATAAGGGTCCTGATAAAGCAATTGTTAAACTAAAACCAAATGAAAATGTTGCAATTGTAAAACAAGTTGATGAAGTCAGAGATTATGTTGATTGTAGATATGTTGGTGCGTCTGAAGCATGTTGGCGTTTATTTGAATACCGCATTCATGAAAAATTTCCTGCTGTTGAAAGGTTACCTATATGTTTACCTGGAAAATTTCATGTTCATTTGGCATGTCCTGGAATGACACAAAAGGAAATAAGAAATATGACAGCAGCTCAAATCAAAGCAAAAGTTGAGAAATCTAAAAGAAATAAAGTTGTTGCTTTTTTTGAATTATGCAAAGACAATCCTGAGTTAAAAATAACATATCCACAAGTTTGTCATGATTTTACATGGATAGAGAAAAAAAAAATATGGCAAACTAGAAAAAGGTATGAAAGAGAATTAAAAATTGGAAGAGTGTATCAAGCTACTCCATCAGAAGGTGAAAGATATTATTTAAAAACGTTGCTTTGCAACGTAATAAGTCCAACCAGTTTTGAATATTTAAAAACATATGTTGATCCTCAAACAAAAGAAACAAAAGTTTTCAAAACTTTTAGAGAAGCTGCAATAGCTAAAGGTTTAGCAAAAGATGATAGAGAAAGTTATTATGGTATGAATGAAGCTGATAAATGTGGTGCACTTGCTCCAGCCCTTCGTTCTTTATTTGTTGAATATTTAATTCATTCACCACCTGCTGACATTGAAAAGTTTTATGAAACATTCAAAGAAAAAATGACACATGATGTTGTTCATTTGCAAAAAAAATATTATCAAAATTTACAAAAAACAAGTCATCCAGTTATTGACCAAACCGTATTTGATAAAGAAACAGATGATACTTTAATGTTATTATTATCAGAAAATCTAAAAACTATCAAACCAGACAAAAGTCTAGATTTTTATGGTTTAAAAAGAAAAATGCCTAAAAAAAGTAACAGTTTTTTTATAAAAGTAAAATTAAATGAAACACTTGAAACTGTCTATGATCCAGATATTTGCGCAACTGCTTTTGAAAAAGAAATAGAAACCGCTAACATTGATCAAAAAAAAATAATGTTACATTTAGTAACACAATTAATTGCTCATGAATGCATTAGTTCAAAAACCAAATTAAAACAAATCAAAAACAAATTAAAACGTTTTGAAAACCAAAGATACGCACATATTATACAGTTTGTTGATAAATCAGAACTTGAAGAGAAACAAGAAAAATTAAAACAAAAACAAAAAAGATTTGAGAAAATTGCACAATTTTGCATTGAATTTTTGAAAAGCAAAAAAAAACCAAGAAAAACTAAAAAAGTTACAAAACCTGATGCACAAGAAACAGATTTATTTTATCATTATAATATTTTAAACTATTTAACACCTACAAGTATGAAAAAACAATGTTTAACAAAAAGTATATTTG
>CBFHHD010000065.1:0-4100 GCA_965655605.1 Candidatus Pelagibacteraceae bacterium
AAAAAAAGAAAAGTTTGTAAAATTTGTGGATTCATCGACTATCAAAACCCAAAAGTAGTGGCTGGCTCTTTAGTTGTTAAAAATAATAAATTTCTTTTATGCAAAAGAGCAATTGAGCCCAGTTATGGAAAGTGGACTTTTCCATCTGGCTATTTAGACCAGTCAGAAACTCCAGAGGAGGGGGCTGTTAGAGAAGCATATGAAGAGGTAAATGTAAAAATTAAGTTACAAAGCTTATTCGGAGTGGTTACAGTTAAGGAAAAAAATTTAATTCAATTTATATTCATTGCAAAACAGGTTAGCAAAACTTTTAAACCTGGAATTGAAACTCTTGATGCAAAATATTTCAGTTACAATGAAGTGCCTTGGCGACAATTAGCCTTTTCGAGTGTCTCTTGGGCTTTAAAGCTTTACAATTCAAAAAAACTCAAAAATAATCCAATTTTTAAGGTGTATTTAAAAGATTAATTATTGTTTTTCTTCAATTGTTTATATAAGTAATGCACGTGATTAAAAAATTTTACATTTTACTATCAATCCTAATTCTGGGTTTTTCAAGCTCAGTCCATTCTGACGAATTAAAGATTGGATATGGCCATTTTGAGAAAGATCATCAGGATAATATTAGAAGTTATGAAAATGATATGTTTCAAATTACATACGTATATGACAATAAAAATTTGCCTTATGGACTTACTCCAATAGCTGGTGCTTTAAACCATAGTTCAGCATTTATGGTTTATGGCGGAGTACAGAAAAAATTTACACATAACAGATTTTCTTTAATACCAAGTTTTGCACCTGGATTTTATGATCATGGATCTGAAAAAGATTTAGGGGGTGAATTGCAATTCAAATCTCAAATAGAGTTTTCAGTAGAACTATTTGCAGACTACTCTTTCAGCTACGCTTGGAGTCATATCTCAAACGCAGATATCTATGATAGTAATCCTGGAGCTGACAACGAGATGTTTTTTATTACTAAGAAATTTTAAATTACAATGCGCCTTTCCGATTGTCATAATATTAGTGACTTTAGGAAGCTTGCAAAGAAGAAGTTACCCTCAGCAATTTTTCATTATATAGACGGTGGCTCAGATGATGAGACTACATTGAAAAGAAATACAAGTTCATTTGATAAATGTGATCTGGTGCCAAATGTATTAACAGATGTAAGTACAATTGATACCTCAACTACTGTTCTGGGACAAAAGATTGATTTTCCACTTTTTTTATCTCCAACAGCAATGCATCAAATGTATCATCATGAAGGTGAACAAGCGACTGCAAGAGCAGCTGAAAAATTTGGAACTTTTTTTAGTTTGTCAACCATGGGTACGAAGAGTATCGAGGAAGTATCGAATGTTTCAAGTGGACCAAAAATGTTTCAACTTTACATACATAAAGACCAAGGTCTTACTGATAACTTAATAGAAAGGTGTCAACGATCTGGTTTTAAAGCAATGTGTTTAACAGTGGATACTATCGTTGCTGGTAACAGAGAAAGAGACCATAGAACTGGTTTTACTACCCCTCCAAAACTAACTTTAGAAAGTTTATTAAGTTTTGCTCTACATCCAGGATGGAGTCTGAAATATTTAATGGGCCCAAAATTTAAATTAGCAAATATTTCTCATCTCACAAATAAAGGATCAAGTATTGAAATATCAATTATGGATTATATTAACTCTCAATTCGATATGACCATGAATTGGAAGCATGCAGAATATGCGGCTAAAAAATGGAATGGACCTTTTGCATTAAAGGGAATTATGTCAGTTGATGATGCAAAAAGAGCAATCGATATTGGTGCTACTGCAATTATGATTTCAAATCATGGTGGAAGACAATTAGACGGATCTAGAGCACCTTTTGATCAACTAGAAACTTTAGTTGATGCTGTTGGAGATAAAATAGAAATTATCTTAGATGGTGGTGTGCAAAGAGGTACACATGTTTTAAAAGCGTTGGCACTGGGGGCAAAAGCATGTTCAATGGGAAAAGCATATTTATATGGTTTGAGTGCTGCTGGCCAACCAGGTGTAGAGAGAGTTTTGCAAAAAATGAAAGATGAAATTACTAGGGGTATGACATTAATGGGTACAAGAAGTGTTTCTGAATTAACAAAAAGTAAGATTGCATATCGGTAATGAAAATAGCTGACAATTTTTCAAGGCTTGGAACAGAAAATGCTTTTGTAATTTTAGCTAAAGCAAAAAAACTCGAAAGCGAAGGCAAAGAGATTATTAATCTTGGAATTGGTCAGCCAGATTTTGCAACACCAAAACATATTGTTGACGCTGGCATCAAAGCTCTTGCTGATGGCCATCACGGATATACGCCTGCCAATGGAACTCAAGAACTTAGAGATGGAGTTTCAAGGCATATTAAAAAAATGTATGGAGCAAAAATAAACTCAGATAGAGTTTTTATTGCACCAGGTGGAAAGCCCTCGATGTATTTTGCAATAATGATGTTCGGCCAGCCTGGAGCTGAAATTATTTACCCGGAGCCAGGATTTCCAATTTATGAATCAGTTATAAATTATACGGGTGCCAAAGCTGTACCAATGTATCTTTCTGAAAAAACAAACTTTTCTTTTAATGCAGATGAAGTGTTGTCTTTAATTAATAATAAAACCAGATTATTAATTATTAATAATCCTCAAAATCCTACAGGCGGTCTAATAGATAAAAAAGAAATTGACAAATTAGCAGAAGGTTTGAAAAATTTTCCCGATGTAGCTATTTTTAGCGATGAGATTTACTCAAGACAAATTTATGATGGCAAAACTATGCCTTCATTTTTTTATTATCCAGATTTATATGATCGATTAATCGTAATGGATGGCTGGAGTAAAACTTATGCCATGACAGGCTGGAGGTTGGGCTGGAGTGTATGGCCTGATACTTTAATCGATAAAGTTACTAGGATGGCAATCAACAGTTACTCTTGTGTCTCTGCGGCTAACCAGATAGCGGCATTAGCAGCCCTTGAAGGTTCTCACGAATTTTTAGATGACATGATGGAAAAGTTTGATAAGAGGCGAAAGCTTATCGTTGATGGCTTAAATAATATTCCGGGTATCGAATGCAATAATCCTGGAGGAGCATTTTATGCCTTTCCAAACGTGAGTGGCACTGGTTTAAATGGTGATAGTTTTGCAGAAAAATGCTTATTTGAGGCGGGTGTCGCGCTTGTACCTGGTACTAGTTTTGGTAAAACTTGTACTAATTTTGTGAGATTTAGTTTTGCTAATTCTTATGAAAATATAGAAAAAGCATTGGAGAAAATTAAAAAAATTCTTTAGAATGTACTAATGCCATTAAGTTTACCAATAGCTGATACCCAGATAATTAATGACAAGAAAAATATCGTTAGTGAGCTTTATAAATTTACAAACAATATTTTAGATGCTGAAGAAGAAATTAAACCTTATGAAACGGACGGTTTATCAGTTTACAGGCAGCAACCAATAGCAGTTGTTCTTCCAGAAAATACAGAAGAAGTGTCTAACATTTTAAAATATTGTAACGATCGAGGTATCAAAGTTGTGCCTCGAGGAGCCGGTACCGGTTTATCAGGTGGCTCCATACCATTGGCTGATTGTATCTTAATGGGCATGGGAAAATTTAACAAAATTTTACAAACAGACTTTGAGAATAGATGTGTAGTAGCTCAGCCCTGCGTAGCTAATCTTGCAATTACTCAAGCTGTTCAACATAAAGATTTTTATTATGCTCCAGATCCTTCCAGTCAATTAGCCTGTTCAATTGGTGGAAATGTTGCTGAAAATTCTGGAGGAGTTCATTCTTTAAAGTACGGAACAACAACTAACAATTTAATGGGTGTTGAAATGGTTTTAATGGATGGAACAATTTTGAAACTTGGTGGAAAGCATTTAGATTCTGAAGGTTATGATTTGTTAGGTTTAGTGACAGGTTCCGAAGGTCTTCTTGGTGTCGTAACAGAAGTTACAGTCAGAATTTTAAAAAAACCCGAATCAGTAAGAGCTGTACTCATTGGCTTTGATACCATCGAAGACTCAGGAAATTGTGTTGCAGATATAATTGCAAAAGGGATTGTTCCAGCTGGTATGG
>CBFHHD010000066.1:0-3383 GCA_965655605.1 Candidatus Pelagibacteraceae bacterium
TACCCCGCCTCCTGCTATCACTGCTTTCTTTTGTAAATATCTTAATCCAGGTAAAGTTTTTCGCGTACAGCAAATTTTAGTTTTGCCATTTAATAATTTTTTTAATTTATTGGTTTCGCTTGCAACTCCAGATAGGTTACCTAAGAAATTGAGCAATATTCTTTCTAGTTTTAAAATTGCAATAACTTTTCCACTAATCGTAATTGCTGTTTCGTTTTTTTTGATCTTGCTACCATCTTTTTTTTTTATTGAAACTTTTAAGGATTTATCAGCAATATTAATAATTTTTTTTGACAGTTCAGTTCCAAAAATTATCCCATTAGATTTTGAAATAATTCTTACACTTGATTTTAGAGATTTTGGAAAACTCAACTTAGAGGTGATGTCATTGTTCACCTCATCTTCTGCAATAGCTAATTTAATTATATTTGTAACTTGATTTATATTTTTCACCTAAATTACTTACCAACAGCTATCATTCTTTCTATAGCGTTTCTGGCTTTCGATATGACATTACTATCAATCTCAATATAATTTATATCTGATTTTAAAGAGTTTAAAATTGATTGTAGTGTAATTCGTTTCATGTGAGGACATAGGTTGCACGGTTTCACAAAATTAATATTTGGATTTTCAGCTTTAATATTGTCACCCATCGAACACTCAGTAACTAAAAAAATATTTTTCACTTTAGTTTTTTTTACATAATCAATCATTGCTCCAGTGGATCCTGTGAAATCAGATGCGCTAATTACTTCTGGAGGACACTCTGGATGTGCAACTACTTCTAATTCTGGATACCTTTTTCTTAACTCATGAATATCAGACTCTTTAAATTGTTCGTGCACTTCACATTTCCCTTTCCAGGTAATTATTTCTACATCAGTTTTAGTAGAAACATAATTAGCTAAATATTCATCTGGTAAGAATATTACTTTATTTACATTTAATGACTCCACAATTTTAACTGCATTTGCGGATGTACAACAGATATCTGTTTCTGCTTTTACATCAGCCGTTGTATTAACATATGTTACCACTGGAACACCCGGATGTTGTTTCTTTAAATTTCTTACATCTTCACCTGTTATTGATTCTGCTAATGAGCATCCAGCTCTCATATCAGGTAAGATAATTTTTTTCTCTGGCGACATAATTTTTGCAGTTTCTGCCATAAAGTGAACGCCACACATTAAAATTTTTTCTGTTTTTACTTTTGCCCCGTCAATTGCTAAACCTAAGGAGTCTCCAACTATGTCTGCCACTCCATAAAAAATTTCAGGTGTTTGATAGTTATGAGCTAAAATTGTTACGTCTTTTTCTTTTTTTAATTTATTGATCTCATAAATATAAGGAGCCATTAGAGGCCATTCTATTTCCGGAACGGTATTTTGAATTTTTTTGTATAAATGATCAGTCGCTTCTTGTACTTCGCTGTTAAATTGCATTTCTTGTGACATTTTATAATTATTGATTAATTTTTATATTAATCTCATATTTTATATTTTAAATACAGAAAAAAAGCGGTCATGCTGGAATTGGTAGACAGGCACGGTTGAGGGCCGTGTGGGTTTTCCCGTGAGAGTTCAAGTCTCTCTGACCGCACCAACAAATATTATATCCAACTTGGCTTATTCTTTCGTTAACAGTCTAGACCACACATAGACCACAATGAGGAGTGTTAAGTGGCAACGTTATTATAATTTTGCAAAAACTCTTTTGTCTAAAAGGATATTAGATGAAATATTAATAGGTGATTTTCTTTCCGCGGTTAAATTCATAAATAAAACTAAAACTGAAGAGCAAGTTTTTAACATTAATAATTTTGGGTTTAATGCGGTGCTCTAAATTTATTATGACAAGCTGAACAATTGTTCCACATCAGTTCTTTTTGAAATGCCCTAAGGTCCTCTGCAGCTTCAATGGCTTTTGTAAGTTTTATCATATCATCTGATGCTTTTTTCATTAAAGTATTAAATTCATCTTTATTTTCCCAAATACTTGGTAGTGCCCCTGTTTTAAAACCCTCTTTTGTATTTTCAGGGAAATAATCTAATAATTTAATATAATTATCTGAGATTTTTTTCATTAAAGGTTTAGCCTCCTCAATTTTTTTAGATTTTAATAAAATAGATATTTTTTTAGCGTTTTGATAGTTTTCACTAAACATTGCTTTTCTACCTTTAATAATTTCTTCTACAGTTTGAGCATTAGCAGAAAAAGAGAAGCTTAAAGAAAAAATAATAATAAGTGTTTTTATAATTTTTATCTTTTGTATCACAAAATTTATATTGTCATGAATACTGATGATTTCCCATCTTTGAGTTGATAAATAACATAGGGTTCATCCTTATCACCTGGCATTCCTGGTGTGCCAATTGGCATTCCAGGCAAAGCTATACCATCAATATTTGGTTGCTCTTTTAATAATTTATTTACCGCTTCAAACGGGACATGACCTTCAATAAAGTATTTGCCCATAATAGTAGTATGGCAAGACTGCATTTCTACTGGAATATTATATTTTTGTTTTATTGCATGAAGGCTTCTCATATCTGTTTGTTTTACTTTGAATTTTTCCTCTTCTAAAAATAAAACATATCCATAACAACATCCACACGAAGGAGTTTTAAAAACTTCGACAATTTGTTTGTTGTTAATACTAGCTAAGGCATCTTTTTTATCTGTGAAAAAATTGAAGACATAAAACACAGATAATGTTAATGCTAATGAAGTAGTTAATTTTAATAAATTACTTTTAAAATTCATATGTTAATATAATTAATTATGAAGATATTTAATAACATTAACGAGTACGGTCTATTGGCCAAATTGTTCCACTGGGTAACATTTATTGTCTTAATAGCTCAAGTTCCTTTAGGATTTTATTTAGTGGGGCTTGAGTTTTCTGATGAAAGAATTGAGCT
Organism: Candidatus Pelagibacteraceae bacterium; assembly: GCA_965655605.1. Classification (GTDB taxonomy): domain Bacteria; phylum Pseudomonadota; class Alphaproteobacteria; order Pelagibacterales; family Pelagibacteraceae; genus HIMB114. The sequence goes on from CBFHHD010000066.1 coordinate 2,928, forward strand.
TGAAAATATCCATATCTTGGCGGGTATAACTGTTTTCTACTTAACGTTGTTTAGATTAATCTGGAAATTTTTTAACCCAAGTCCATCTGAAACTAGAAGTTTTTTCAAAGGACAAGTCTTTATTGGAAAGGCTAACCATTTTTTACTTTATCTATGTATTTTTACTATAACTATTTCTGGAATTCTAAAGAAACTTTATATGGGAGAAACACTTAATTTTATATTTTTTAAATACGGATTTGAAAAAGATAATTTCGTATTAGCAGATGCTTATTATGAAGTTCATATTTACTCTAATTACTTATTATTAATGCTTGTTGCTCTACATATTTTTGCAGTTATTGTTCATCATTTCATTTTTAAGGATAAAATTTTAAGTAAAATTACATAATATTTAATAAATTGATTTGACTAACCTTTGTTATTTTAATTAAGTCATTTTATGACTATGTTGAT
>CBFHHD010000066.1:3393-3634 GCA_965655605.1 Candidatus Pelagibacteraceae bacterium
TGAATTTATGCCTGGTAAACTTGTTAGCAGGATGTCAAAAAGAGAATGCTTCACACTCAGTGAAAAGGATACAGTTAAATCCGCTAGTCAAAAATTCCATGAAAAAAAGATTGGGTGCATGCCTGTAGTTGATGGAAGCAAGAAAGTTACAGGTATATTATCAGAAAGAGATCTTTCAAAATTTATTTATACTGAGAAATTTAATTTAACTCTTCCTGTTTCAGAGCTAATGTCAAAATCT
>CBFHHD010000067.1:0-3429 GCA_965655605.1 Candidatus Pelagibacteraceae bacterium
CCAGGACAAATAAATAAAGTATCAAATTTAGAAATTAAAAATTATGAGAATTATATCAGGAATCAAAAAGGGTAAGAAAATACTATTACCAGACCCCAAAATAACGAGGCCTATAAGAGACAGTGTAAAAGAAAATATTTTTAATATTCTCCTCCATTCTAAGGATTTCAAATTTAGTTTTCAGGATAGTGTAGTAATAGATTTTTTTGCTGGATCAGGGTCATTCGGAATGGAATGCCTGTCCAGAGGTTCTAAATTTGTTAGTTTTGTAGAGTCGAATAGTAGCACGCAAAACACCTTATTTAGAAATCTTGATAATAATTTTTTAAAAGAAAATTTTGAGATAAAGAAACAGGATTTTTTTGAAATTGACGTTATTTCATTTATTCAAAACGTGAATCCAGATTTAATTTTTTTTGATCCGCCATATAAAATAAAAGGCCTAGAAAAAATATTTATGATTATTGATAGAATAAATATCAAAAATACTACGATAATTTTACATATTGAAAAAACAACACACATCGAATTTAAAAATTTTGAAAAAAAATTAGAAAAAAAATATGGAATTTCAAAAATTATTTTTCTTAAAAATTAATTTTTACTAATCTTGTCTTTAATTAACTGTACCGCAGGTTGTCCGTAAGGATCAATGCCCAATACTTTTCCTAACAATATTGTCTCTAGTAAAAAATAAGAAAATAGCTCAATTAAATTTAGAGGATCTTTATGGTTTTTCAAATTTATGACTCTGTGTGGAATTTTCATTTCTTTAAATACTTCAATAGTCGAATGAAACTGTCTATTTAAAAGACTTGAAGGACTAAAATCTTCAATATTTGAAAATCCCTCATCTACAAATTCTTTATAATAATTTTCGTCAGGAGGAGAGAAGATGTTAAATATTTTATCTTTAGGTCCATCTAAATAAAGTTGCATCATGCTGTGATGGTCTTTAGGGCATATAGATGTAATCGGAGTGAGGCCGTTTCCATTTTTTCCAAGACTTTCTGCATGAAGTTGATGAAACCAATATGAGAAATGCTTAAGTCTATAATTATAAATAAGATTGCAATAAATGCTTAGATTATATTTTTCTAGACATGTAGCTAAAGCAGCAACATTTAAAGATGGGCTCATTGAATCATTTGTCCCTAAAAGTTTTAAAAACTTGTCTGAACCATCTTCAACATTTCTGCTCAAATTAACAAATGGAAGCATACCTGTTTCAGATAAAATAGAGAATCTACCTCCAATTTTGGGATTATGTTCAACAAATTTTATCTGATGTTTGTTTGCAAATTTTTTTAATAAGCTCTCCCTTTGTTCAGTAATAATCACCATGGATTTAAAAATGTCATAATTTAATTTATTGCTACTTTCTTGGACTAATAAATTTAGGAGGGCTAAAGTTTCGAAGGTATCTCCTGATTTTGAGATTATAAAAAAAATGTAATCTTCTATTTTATTGATCTTAAAAAAATTTTTAAAATAACCAAAATCTAGATTGTCAAAATAAACAACATCATCTTCTAAAAAAAAAGATAAGGCTTTTGCCCCCGATGAAGATCCACCTAAACCAATAACAGCCTTTTTTTTATTTTTATTTTGTATTGTTTCTTTTATATTCCTTATCTTTTCTTGGTAAGTAGATGTCAGGGATTTAAGTATCTCGTTATCTCCATTCTTGAATTCTGTTTTTAATTCGTTTGCTTTATGATTTGATAGCTCTAATTTTTTCTTAAAAGTTTCATCACTATTAAAATTTAATAATGACTCATTAAAAAAAAACGAATTATCAAAACTTATCATTATTGACCAATTTGCTTCAAAATACTTTCTTCGACACTACCAGTCCCCAAAACTTCTTTTGATTTCAAGTCTTTACTGTTTTTTTGTTTTAATGAAGAATCAATAATTGATTTTGTATTTTTGGTTGTATTAATTTCTTTAGATTTTTTGGCCTTTTCTTTGCTGTCTGGAGGCAACAAGTCATAATTAGGTGGCCTTTCTATTGGGTCAATTTTTCGAATTAGAAATTCATCTGGGATATCTTTTTCAAAACCTAAACCTTTTTTTAAATCACTACAATTCGCAAAACCCAGGAAAGCCAAGACTAAAATAAATTTACTTAATTTTTTCATTTTTCTTACCAAGTTTAAAAATATCAAATGTGAGGAGTAAAAGCACTCCAATAGTTATGCAAATATCAGAAACGTTAAAGGTAAACCAGTGAAAATTTTCAATATGAAGATCTATAAAATCTGGAACTGCATTATAGTAAAATCTATCAAAAAGGTTACCGAAGGCACCACCTATAATTATAGAATAACAAAATACCTCGATATTTTTTCTTGTTTTAAAAGTTAAATAACAAATGAACAAAATTACGGTAAAAATCAGTGCTGAAATCAAATGATAAAAAATGCTTTCACTTTCAAATAATCCAAATGCAATTCCTTTGTTCCAGAGTAAAATTATATTTAAGTAAGACGTTACATAAAAATCTTTAAAATCATTTTTGATAAAAAAATCTATTACATAAATTTTTGATATCCGGTCTAAAAAAAAAGATAATGATATTAAAGAAAAACTTACAATTAACTTTCTATTGAATGGCACAATTTTTTCTTTCACATGGAGACTCAGATACTTTCCAGCAATGGTTACATTTATTTCCAGATGCTTTTGTAACTAACACTTTTACTTCCTCTGGGTTTTTTAATTTAACATATTCTGAATTTTGAGAGCTATTATCAAATTCTACTTTGGAGCAAATCAGAAAATCACTTAAATTAATTTGATTAATAATATTTTTATATTTTTCATTTGTCTGTATCTTTACTGTTGTTTCTAAACCAGATTTAATAATTTTTTTATTTCTCATTTCCTCAATAATTTGATTGGTCTCGGCTTTAATTTTTTTAAGCACTTCCCAATTATCTTTATTAAAATTAATTTGATCATTGAATGTGATATTCTTAAAATCAACTAAAAATATGCTTTCATCAAAAAATGATTGGTTATTTTTTTCATTTAATTTTAAAGTTTGAAAAATCTCCTCTGTCGTAAATGCTAAAATAGGATGCAGCCATTTTATTAGAAAATATAATGACGATTTTAATACTTTTATACAATTATTTCTCTTAAGACTGTTTCTGTCATCGCAATACAAGCAGTCTTTTCTAATATCAAAATAAAATGATGAAAGATCAATAGTGCAAAAATTTAATATCTCTACAAAGATCCTATGATAATCATTCTTTTTTACATATTGAATAAAATTTTTATCTAGTTCAGAAATTTTACTTAAAACAGAAGAGTCAATTATATCTGAATTTTTAAAATCTAATTTTTCTATTTCATCAAATGAAAATTCATCTGAAATATTACCTAATAAAAACCTTAAAGTATTTCTTATTTTTCTAT
>CBFHHD010000068.1:0-3302 GCA_965655605.1 Candidatus Pelagibacteraceae bacterium
CGTTTAAAATTTATTTTACGTTAAGGTTTTATTGAATTTGCATCAACACATTTGTTTGAATTATCACATATCAAATGTTTCATCGGAGAAGCTGGAGCAAATTCAGTAATAGAAACTCCATCAGCACTTTCATAAACTAAATACTCACCAGTATATTTTGCAACATAACTTGGGTCTGGATCTGCAAGCAAACTCATATTTTCACCTTTTTTCAAATTTACTAGAGCAATAATTTTACCCTTATCAAACTTAAAATTGGCTATTGTATTTAGTCCAACAAGTTTCTTGTCTAAGATTTTAGAACATAATTTTTTGTATTTTGAATTTTCGCACAAATCTCTTTTTTTCCAGTCAATTTTTGCAAAAGCATTCCCACTTAACAACAAACCCAGAACCACGATCCCTAAAAGTTTTTTCATATTATTGGATTTTTAAATTTAAAATGTGTAGCAAGCTCTTTACCAAAAGTCATTTCATAAATTCTATGTGCAACAATAAATCTTTTTGGTATATTTCCAACTTGAGAGCTGTTTCTTATTCCAAGTTCTTGGGTTATTCTTTTATCTGCATCAAATTCACCATTTTCAAAATACTTGAAGGCCTCTTTGTATGCTTTATTCTTTTTGAATTTTTCTTGCTCTTGCATATCTAGCATTACCAAACAGGTCATAAATGCATCCTCTGCTCCCTTTATAAATTTTGGTGTATTAGAAGCTACCACCAATCTATCCATATATCTTTGCAATTTAAGTGGATCTGAAAACGTTGGCTCAATCATTTCTAAAATTTTTACTGTTATCATTCCGCAATCTTTAGAATTTTCTAAACGATATTGAATTTTTAAGATCATATTAATATATCCATTTAAATAGGATAACAGGTAATCATTATCAATCATACGATCACACATTGTTGTGTAGTCTGGCCACTTTCCAAATTCTTTCGCTAAACCAATTTGTGGAGCTAAAACATCATAAATAGTTGCTGCATACTTATCTAATTTTTTTTGTTTAAATAAACCAAATATCATTTTTTATATTGCTGCTCCCTTTAAAAGACCTTCTTCTCTAAATAAATTTCCAATTGAAGAGATTGCTATAGTCAAAGTTTTTTGAGTGCTAATATGTGCCCAATTTTTTTCATCAAATTCTTGTAAATAAATTGAGTAATGAATTTTTTTGCCAAAAAAACCTTTGCCGCCAAATACTTTAACATATAAAAGTCTCAAATTAATTTGAGACAATTCAAAAATTAAAAATCCTTCACTCATATTTTTTTCTAAAGACTTTGAGTTATAAGTGACATAACAACTATGTTTTTCTAGTCTTCCAAAATGTGTTTCGATAAATTTAAGATCAGACTTAGTGAATGGCTCAGTCATCTGAGATTTTAAAATTTCATTAAGTGATGCTTGTTTCATAATTCAAGATTACCACTGTGCCAACATTGTGACCAGAATTAAAATATTTATGAAATATTGCTGCAAACAAATGTTTATTTGAACTTTAGCAATTGATTTGTAATCAATAGGTCCGCGATTTGAGTCTGTGAAAGAAAGCAATTATAAAGTAAATCGAAATTTTTCGATTTAAATTTCCCAAATGATCTTGAGACGAAAAAGGAACCCCAAAACCATTTCGACCTACGCTCGACCTACATTCTTGCTCCAATCCGCTCCAGTTTGTATATTTTACTTGAATTCAATTCTACATGGAAACATTGATATTACTGTGTTATTAGCTAATAAAATCAAGTGCGCCCGTAGATCAACTGGATAGATCGTCTGACTACGGATCAGGAGGCTGAGGGTTCGAATCCTTCCGGGCGCGCCAGAAAAAATTAACAATGAATGAATTAAATTTAAAAGGCTCTTTTATTAATGGCAAGTGGTTTAAAGAAGGAAAAAACTTATCAATTATTAATCCATCTAACCAAGAAATTTTATCTAATGTTCAAATTGTCCCAAAAAATCTTTTGGACCAGGCAATAGAGGGAGCAAAGATTGCTCAAAAGAAGTGGAGTGAAATTGATATAAATGACAGGGTAAAAATTATTTTAAAACTTTGTGATGAAGCAGAAAAAAATCTAGAAACATATGCAAGAATAGATTGTTATAATGTTGGTAATACAATTCGGTTTGCAAGAAATGATATCAAGCAGGCTATAAAAAATGTTAAGTATTTTTGTGAAAATATTAATGAAGTTCAAGATGAAATTTTTTCAAATAAAACCAATCACAAAAACATTATAAAGCTCCAACCGTACGGTATAGTTTTAAAAATTAATGCATTTAACCGTCCATTTAGATGGTGTTTAGAAAAATTAGCAGCACCATTGTTGATGGGAAATGCTTTAATTGTTAAAAACTCTGAGCAGGCTCCTTTATCCGCTTTGAAGTTTTCTGAAGTGATAAAAGAAAATTTACCTGATGGGCTTGTAAACATTGTTTGTGGTGACCATGAGGTGGGTGATTATTTGGTAAGGCATCCTGACATTGAAAGAATTGCTGGAATATGTTCCGTAGAAACGGGCATTAGAATTAACGAAGCTGCCTCAAGCTTGTTAAAAAAAGTAAGCTTAGAACTTGGAGGTAAAAACCCACTAATTGCATTTAAAGATGCAAAAATTGAAAAAGTTGTAGAGATTACTTTAAAGGGAATGAGATTTGATGCGAAAGGTGAGTCTTGCACTTCACCTTCAAGAGTTTTTATTCATAAATCATTAAAACAAAAATATTTAGATAATTTAAAAGATAAAATTGAAAAGTTAAAACTAGGCTTGCCATGGAATGAGGACACTGATGTTGGACCCGTTGTTTCCGAAAAACAATATAATAGAGTTAAATCTTATATTGATGGAGCAATTAAGGAGGGAGCAGAACTATTTTCAGGCGGATACAATATTGAAGATGAGAATTTGAAAAAAGGATTTTTTATAAAACCAACTATTTTAAATAATGTTACTTCGAATATGGCCGTTGCCAATGAAGAAATTTTTGGACCTGTTATATCTGTAATTGAATGGGAAGATGAGCAAGATGTTATTAAAATGGCTAATGATGTGAAATATGGATTAACTGCTTATATCATCACAAGCGATATGGAAAAAGCTAAAGAGGTTGCATCTCAAATAGAGGCTGGTTATATTTGGATAAATTCAGCGGGTCGATATCCAGGAGCTCCATTTGGTGGATGGAAACTGAGTGGTATAGGGGTTGAAGAGTGTTTAGATGAAATGAAAAGTTATGGTCGAATTAAAAATATTAACATGGAATGGTAAATGAAATTTTTTTTTAATATTCT
>CBFHHD010000069.1:0-315 GCA_965655605.1 Candidatus Pelagibacteraceae bacterium
TATTAATCTCATGTGTCTTGAGTTGTTTTTTATTATATGCAAATAATGAAAAAATTAACTTGAAAAAATTAAGATTTACAATTTATACTTTTTCAATACTTACATTAATATTTAATCAAGCATTACTGGGCATAAGTGGGGGAAGTTTTTACCATTCAGTAGCCTATGTGATAACGCTAATAATTTTATTTTTAATACTAACAATTTCACTAAATTTATTTTTAAAATCTGAAGCAAAATAATGAAAAGATACACACCTAAAATTTTAATTAATTACTTGATAAAAGAATTCTCAATATCGCTTCTGATTTTTTT
>CBFHHD010000069.1:325-3261 GCA_965655605.1 Candidatus Pelagibacteraceae bacterium
TTTTGGGATATTTTTGTCTCTTATTTTGATATCTACATATATTGAGGAAATTGTTTTTTTTAGAGAAAAGGAAATTTCTGAGAATTTTTTTATCAAAACTTTTATTCTTACATTAATAAAAGTTCCAACTATTTTACTAAATTTTTCCCCTTTTATTTTTTTATTTTCAGGAATTTTCTTTTTTATTAAACTTTTAAAAAATAGTGAAATAACACCTTTGAGTTTATCTGGATTTTCTAACTTTTATATCACAATGGTACCTGCAACTTTTTCATTTTTTTTAGGTATTATTTTAATTTTAATTCTTTCGCCAATTTCATCTGAACTATCAAGATATTACGAAAGCATAAAACAAAGATATTCAAATAATGATAACTTAATAATAATGAGTAACACAGGCATTTGGGTAAAAGAAAAAAAAGGAGATTACACATATATAGTAAGAACCAATCAAATCAAGAATGATAACTTTTCAATTCTTGAAAATATTACTATTTATAAATTTGATAAAAACAATAAATTCAATGAAAGAGTTGATGGTCGTTCAGTAAACATAAATGCTTCTTCCTGGGACATTAAAGATGCGAAAAGATCAACCCTAGAAGAAAAAGAAAAACTGAATAATTATAAATATTATAGCACAATAAATTTGGATAAATTAAAAAATTTTTTTAACAACTCAAATGTTTTCTCTATTTGGAATATTTTAAACGAGTTAAAAGAAATTAGGAAAAGAGGTTATTACGGCCAAGAACTTATAATCACTTTCAATAAATATTTATCATTACCATTTTTGTTATTTTCAATGATAACTTTGTCTACTTTATTTACACTCAGAACAGGCCTAAAATTTAATAATTTTATTTATATTTTCTTTGGTGTGATGTCTGGGATTGTGGTTTATTTTCTTGCAGACCTGTCAATGGCATTAGGTAAAAGTGGCAAGATTCCTTTGGTTTTATCGGTCTGGATGCCTGTTATAATAATTATGAGTTTTTCGGTCTATGGTTTAATAAGAGACAATGATTAAAAATAAAATTATTATTTTTTGCAGTTTATTGGTGTTATTTTTTACCTATCATAATCATGCGTTAGCTGAGAAAAATGTTTATGAAATTCAAGCTGAAAAAGTTCAATATAAAGATGGTAACGGTTTAATAATTGCAGAGGGTAATGCATATGCTTTTGATAATAATGGTAAAGAAATATATGCGGATAAAATTTTATACTACAAAAATAAAAATATAATAAAATCCATTGGAAACTCTAAATATAAAGATACCACCAATATTTTAGAAGCTTATGAGTTTCATTATAACATTTCATCAGAAATTATTGAGGCAAAAAAAAATGTAATTCTAACTGACAAAGAAAATAACAAGTTTTATTTTGAACAATTTATTTATAATGAAAAAAGTCAACAAGGTGAGGCTGATAAATTGAGGGCAAATCTTTATGATGGTTCTTATCTAAAATCAAAAAATGTAAAAATCGATAATAAAAATTCGATTTTAAGTCTCGATGAAGCGGTATACACAACATGCTCAAAAATAAATAATAAAGATGGCGAGTACTGCCCCTCATGGTCTATTAAAAGTAAAAAAGTTATTCACGATAAAAAAAAGCAAAGAATAGCCCATAAAAATGCATTTTTAAGATTAAAAAATATTCCTGTATTTTATACTCCATATGTATCTCATCCTGATCCAACTGTAAAAAGGCAAAGTGGTTTTCTTCCGCCTATGATTAAGACAATTTCAAATGTCGGCAGAACATTTAGGGCTCCTTATTTTTGGGCAATATCCGAAGATAAGGATTTGACCATTACACCAACATACTTTTTTGATGAAAGGCACATGGTACAAACATCTTATAGACAAGATACAAAAAATGGATTTTTGAGGATTGAAAATGGATTTACTGAAGGTTATAAAAATTTAAATAAAACAGGAAGGACAGGTGGATCTAGAAACTATATATTTGCTGATTACAACGGAATTAAGGATAATGTAATTTTTAAAAATAATGAAATAAAATTAAAAATACAAAGAATATCTCAACAAAACTTTACGAGGGTAAATAAAATAAATACCGTTTCGTTTAAAGAGAATCAGAGAAATTTGGAAAACAGTTTACAAATTACATCTTATGAAGGCCCAAAAAGATTGGTACTAAGGGCAGGTGTTTTTGAAAATTTAAATGTATCAAATAATAACAAATATTCTTATCATCTCCCAGATGGTTCTTATTCATATAATACAAAAAAAATTAAAGATTTTAATACAAATATAAATAGTTACTTTATAGGTAAAAAGTTTTCTAACGATCAAAAACAATTTAAAGTCCGAAATTTAATATCATTAAATAGCAATCAATTTACAAACAGTAACAGTGGAATAACCACATCTCTGAAAGCAGGTGTGTACAATAACAATATTTATAATGAAAATGTAATTGGCTTAAAAGAAAATACAAACATTGATAACTATTTTACATTTGGAGCAGATACCACCTACCCTTTAGCTAAAATTAAGAAATATTCATACCAAACTCTTAGTCCAAGATTATTCGTAAAATATACTTCTGGTAAAATGCAAAATGCCAGTGGAAATAATAAAATTTTAAACTATTCAGATATATTTTCATTAAATAGAACGAATAATCTCGACACTCCGGAAACTGGGGTGAGCTTAGGTCAAGGTGTAAATTACACATTTAACAAAACAGACCTGGACTATGAAAATAAATACAAAATTAATTTAGGAATTGGTCAAGTTCTTAGAAAAAGTAGGTTAGATAAAATGCCAACAAAATCATCTCTAAATAATAAATCTTCAGATTATGCTGGTTTTGCTAATTACCAAATTTTTGGTGAAGAGGTAAATAAAAGTATTAAAAATGAAGGTAATTTAAGTTACTTAAGTTATTTTAATAAA
>CBFHHD010000070.1:0-3129 GCA_965655605.1 Candidatus Pelagibacteraceae bacterium
TACATATGCGACAGAACTTTATAAAAAAGGAACTTCAATAGAAGATATTGGAGAACTAATGAACACAAGTGATAGAATGGTTAGAAGTGTTTATCTTGGTCATACTGATGAAGCGCTTATCAACCTACACAATAGAATTCCGAAGTTAAAAGTAATCAGTTAGTTTCTTAATTTTCCCATTCACCTTCTGAACCCCTTCTGATTTTGACCGTTTAAGTAATGAACAAAGTAATGAACAATTTCAGAATACCATGTAAATCAATCATTTTTGAATTAGTGAATGAGAATGTAAGTTCCTTTTCATTCTAGTAACCTAGAAAAATTTGAAACCCTCAGAAAGAAATTTCTGGGGGTTTTTTTTTTAATTATGCTAATATCTTTTAATGTTAACATCATTATATGCTTCGATTATTACAATTTGGTTAATAATAATTTCATTTAGAGTTATAGCCCTGAGAGGCAATCCAGTATTTAAATTTTTTAAATTTCAAGATGACAATGAAAATTCTCTTGAGAGAGCAATAAGGGGTCATTCAAATTTAATAGAGTACTCTCCAATTTTTTTAATTCTGCTGTATTTTTCTGAACTTGAAAAATTTAATGATTTTTATCTTCATTTAATAGGTTCCCTATTTGTTTTGGGGAGATTGATGCATGGATACTGCTTTGCTTTTTTAAAGCATAATATGTTTTTGAGAGTTGGAGGTACCGTTTTAACTATAGGTTGTTTAAGTACACTATCGTTCAGATTATTAATAAATTTCTTTAACTAGCAATTACCTAATTAAAAAATATCTAAACTTTTTCCTTTGTAACTTTTTGATACCAATAAACATGCAGAGCTACTAAGTATTTGGCCGTCCGGAATAATTCTTAAATTATTTTCTTTTAAAGTAGAACCTGTCGAAGTGATATCTGTAATTAATTCTGATGAACCAGTAAAAGGATATGATTCAGTGGCCCCTAAACTGCCAACAATTTTAAACTCGGTAATTCCTCTAGATAAAAAGAACTCCTCGGTTAGTTTAGGATACTTTGTGGCAACTCTCATTCTTCTATTATATTTATCTCTAAATTCGAAGCTCACCTCTTCAAGGTCTGCAATATTTTGAACATCCAACCAATCATTTGGAACTGCCACAACAAGATCAGCGTAACCAAAGTCTAGTTTTTTAATAACCTTTACATTCTTTTGAAATTCATCTGGTAACTCTTTTAATAAATCCAAGCCAGAAATACCCATGTCTAGTGTTCCATCATTTAATCTTTCAATGATTTCCCTAGCATGCAAGAATATACCATCATAAGCATTGCTCTCTTCAAATTTAAAAAAATAGTTACGAGTATTCTGATTTTTAACATTAAGATTTTTTGCAGAAAAAAGATTAAGACTGTCTTCTTTTAATCTTCCTTTACTTGGTAACCCTAATTTAATTTTTTTCATAATTAATTATTTAAAATAATTGCTGCACCAAATGCAGGTGTTTGTTTACCGCCAAGAGTTTTGATTAAATTGTTATACTCTCCTCCCCTCGCAATCTCTTTATTTTTACTTACTACAGAAAATGTCAAACCTGTATAATATTGAGTTTCTCTTCCATACTTTGCATCAAAAGTAATAATTTGTTTAGAGCCTATTTTTTTACTTAAAGTATTCATTTTGATTAAAAACTTATTTGAATTTTTTATTTTTAAATTATTTCTTATAAAAAACTTATTCATTGTAAGCTGGAGTTTGTTTATTGGTGTATTTATTTTTAAAAAGTCTTTTATAATCTTCACACTCTGGCTTCCTTTAAAGCTATCACGCGGATCTTTAATTTTTTTTTCAAATCTACTTACAATCTCTGCAACTGTTCTTCCGCCAATAATTTTTTTTTGATCTATTTTTTTTAATTCAGATAGACGCTTGTAATCAATCTTGATCTTTTCCTGATCCAAATCATAATTTGTATCTAATCGTTTAAGTAACTCATCAAAGTAATCTTTTCTTGGATAATGTCTTATTAATCTCATTTTCCATCTTTTAGGTAAATTTAACGATTCAATCAGATCTTTGAATAAACTCAGATCATTTAAAGTAATCTTTTTTTTGTTTGCATTTTTAAATATGGATAAAATTGTAGACAAAACTAAGTACTCAGGATTTGATTTTGAATTAATAATTTCGCAACCGATTTGATCAAATACCTTTAGATCACCTTTTTTACTTAATCGAAATGCAGAACCAAAATAAGAAATTTTTTGTAATCCTTTTTTTTTATCCTGAATATATTTAATAGCCGTCGCGATAGTTAAATCGGGTCTTAAACTAATCTCTTTGCCGGACCTATCCTTAAAGTTTACAGCATACTTTTTAAAAGCCTCACCTGATCTTTGTGTTAAAAGATCAGTATCTATAACCATATCCAAATCTATAAAATTAAAGCCTTTCTTCTTAAAAATATTTAAAATTTTCTTTGATATATTTTCTTTATTTTTTTTCTTAGCTAATGCTTTAGTCATACTAATTTTTTAATTGTTCTATTAGTTCTGATATAGGAAAAGTCTTTTGGGCATCTTTAGACCCTTTCCAATCTTCCCTAGATTTAATTTCTTCAGAAACTTTACTCCCTATCTCCAGGTTTTTTAAAGTGATCAATTCTTTTGCAACTTCATCATCGCCACATAAAATTGCATATTTGCAATTTCTTTTATCAGCATACTTTAATTGCGATTTGAAATTTGATGAACCAGTATAAATTTCAGAATTTATATTATTTGATCTTAGTAAATTTAATATTTTGAAATAATAATCTTTATATTTGTTGTCAAGAACACAGATTAGGACTGGGCTTTTTTGATTAAAGTTAAATATGTTTTTTTGAGCCAAAGCATAAAGCAGTCTATCTAAGCCAATTGAAATTCCTGTAGCGGGACAGTCTTGATTTTTAAAACGTCTTACTAAATCATCATATCTTCCTCCACCACCGATTGAACCAAATTCTATATCAGTACCCTTTTCGTTTTTAACTTTGAAAGTTAATTCTGCTTCAAATATTGGACCTGTGTAATACTCTAAACCTCGAACCACCGTTGGATCAATCTTGAAATTTTTAAATTTAAATAATTCAAAATTATTAATCATTT
>CBFHHD010000071.1:0-3125 GCA_965655605.1 Candidatus Pelagibacteraceae bacterium
TTTGTTTCTGAGTGGATTGCCTTCTCCGTTGCTATGGTTTTGACTTATGCTATGTTAATTTTATTAAAGTATCTATCTGGCGTTAACTTCGCAATTGCACCATTAGTTTTGAATTATTTATTTACAGTTGCAGTTTATCCTTTATTTTGGTTTCCTATATCCAGGATAATTTATGCATAGACTAACAGAAACTGATAAAAAAAATTTTAAATCTAAACTAACAAAAATAAAAAGCACTAATCAAAAAATTGAAATTTTACTATTCGAGTATTTTAAAAATTACTTAAATAAAAAAGACAAGAAAACTTTTGATATCAAAATGTTACATAAAGCTTTTGATCCATTGCATGTTTCAAATGATATGTGGCTATTAACTAATGACAAATCTACTGACTACAATTTTTATACTAAAAGAATAATTCTAAGTACTGTAATAGTTAAAATTTACTATAAAATAAATTTTCGTAATAATATTGATGAGGATAGTTTAAAAATTATAATAAGGGATGAAATTATAAATGTTGGAAAAATAAATAAACTTAAATCTAAGATTTTTTCTTGCAGTTCCAATCCTTTGAGTAACTTAGAAGTAAAAAAAAATACCAGAGGTTACTAATCTAGAATAGTCGTAAGATGACCCATTTTTCTTTTAGGCTTAGCTTCTTTTTTTAAATAATCATAAAAAAATTCGTTAACAGAATAGTTTTTTTCTCTATATACACTTATGTCATCTCCAATAATATTCTTCATAATCGCATTATTTAATATTCTTGGTATTTTAATATCAAGGTTGCAAACTGCACGTACGTGTGATTCAAATTGAGATATTGAATAAGCATTAATGGATAAGTGTCCTGAGTTGTGAACACGGGGAGCAATTTCATTTACAAGCAAATTGTCATTTTGGTCAATAAAAAATTCAACACACATTGTTCCAATATAGTCTAATTTTTCTGCGATAATTCTGGAGAACTCTTTACTTTGTGATTTAATTTCTTGTGAAATTTTTGCAGGGATAGATGATGTTTCAAGAATTTGGTTCTTATGTACATTTTCTATAGGATCATAAATTATGATCTTGCCATTCTGATACCTGGTTACAATTACTGAAATTTCTTTTTTAAGGTTAATTTTTTTTTCAAGAATAAAGTTATTATTTATATTTATTCTTTTGGCATCATTCTCATTCTCAATCACAATCTGGCCTTTTCCGTCATAACCCAACGTAGTTGTTTTTAATATTCCTGGTATTAAGTCACTTATATTTTTGAAATCTTCTTGATTGTTAATATTTTTATAATTTGTAGTCGGAATTCCCAGTTCATTGACAAAATATTTTTCTTTTGATCTATCTTGAATAATCATATTTATCTTAGGATCAGGATATACTGGTTTAATTTTCTGAAGGTTCTCTAATGTAGTTGCTGGAATATTTTCAAATTCAAAAGTAATTACATCTGCTTTTGAGGCAAATTCTTTTAATTTATCAAGGTCGTCATATTTCCCATAAAAAAAATTGTCTGAGTAGTTTTGAGCAGGTGCATCTTTGTCGTCACAATAAACTAATGTTTTGATATCAATTAATTTAGCCGCTTGGCACAGCATACTGCCTAATTGCCCCCCACCAATAATTCCAAGAGCAATATTTTTTGACATGACTATGGTTTTAATTTTACAGATTTTGTCTGTTGGTTTCTATATTTTTTCAATTCTGTTTTTATTTTTGCATCTGAAATGCCAAGTATTGAAGCGGCAAAAAGTGCTGCATTAATAGCTCCATTTTCTCCAATTGCTACAGTGCCCACTGGTATTCCTTTTGGCATTTGAACAATTGATAGCAAGCTATCTAAACCTTTTAATTTTTTACTTTCAATTGGAACGCCTACAACAGGTATTTCAGTTAGAGATGCAATCATTCCTGGTAAGTGCGCTGAACCACCTGCTCCCGCTATAATAACACCAATATTATTTTCTTGAGCTTTTATTGAATAATCAAATAATCTTTTTGGCGTTCTGTGAGCAGATACTATTTTAGTCTCAAATTTAATCTTGAGCTGCTTTAAAATTTGCGAAGCATATTTCATCGTAGGCCAATCTGACTTACTCCCCATAACAATAGAAATAATTTTAGATTTATTTTTTTTCATAAATAAATTCTTAGAAATTTTTAAACTTCGCTTGGCACTTCCGCGGCAGCTTTAGTAGCTTTCTTTGCTTCTCTAGCCTTTTTTTTAACTTCTCTTTCTTGTTTTGCTTTGGCCTTATCAATTGCAGCCTGAAGATCAGTCTGAGTGCACAAACTAGCCATTACAGGATCCTTAGGAGATATGTTTGACATATTCCAGTGCTTTCTATTTCTTATAGCGTCAACTGTGTTCTTGGTAGAGCCAACTAGTTTACAGATTTGTGCATCTGTTAAAATAGGGTAATTTTTTGTAAGCCATGATATAGCATTAGGCTTATCTTCTCTTTGAGAAATTGGAGTGTACTTTGTCCCAACCATTTTCTTAACTTCTATTTCATTTTTCTCTTTAAGATTTAAAGGTCTATTTGCATCATTTGATGAAGCTTCAATTTCGTCCCTTGTTAATTGATTTGATAAAATTGGGTTATAAGCTTTGATGCCAATTGCCACGTCCCCATCTGCAATACCTTTAATTTCTAATTCATGCAAACCACAAAAATCTGCAATTTGTTTGAATGTAAGGCTTGTATTTTCAATTAACCAAACAGCCGTAGCTTTTGGCATTAATGGTAAATTCATTTTAGTTCTTTTTTAGGTTAGCAAAACGCTTATTAAATTTACTTACTCTTCCCTTATCCTGGGCTTTTTGACTTTCGCCTGTCCACGCTGGATGTGATTTTGGGTCAATTTCTAGTTTCATTACCTCACCATCTGAACCCCAAGTTGAAAGTGTTTCAAATTCAGAACCGTCAGTCATTTGAATTTTAATTTTATTTAGTTTCGGATGTATGTTTTTTTTCATATTTTTAACTGTGTGGTTATAGCAAAAAGGCAAAGATACTCAATGATCAATTAAGCCTGTTTTTTGATGCTTTTAAAATAAAGGAAATAACCTAGGCCCACAAGTATTAAAAAAAGGGCGTCAAATACATAGGGTGAA
>CBFHHD010000072.1:0-3122 GCA_965655605.1 Candidatus Pelagibacteraceae bacterium
GCCAGGCTATAAAATCATGAAAAAAAATTTTATTATTGTCACAGGTGGAGCTGGATTTGTTGGATCAAATTTAATAAAACATTTACTTAAATACGCGAAATTTAAAATAATTAGCATAGATAATTATTCATCTGGCACTAAGAAAAATCATATTAAAAATTCTAGAGTTAAATATATAAATGCCAACACTAGAGATATTGAAAAAAAACTTTTTAAAATTAAAAAAAATATAAATTCAATTTTCCATTTTGGGGAATTTGCAAGAATATACCAGAGTTTTATAAAATTTAACGAGTGTTTTAATTCAAACTCTATAGGCACAAAAGAAGTTTTTAGATTTTGTTTAGAGAATAATATAAAATTAATTTATTCAGCAACTTCAGCTAGCCTAGGAAATAATGGTAAAGATAAAAACTTATCTCCATATGCGTTTACAAAATCCAAAAACCTTGAATTATTAGAAAATTTAAAGAGTTGGTTTAACTTTAAATTTGAGGTTATTTATTTTTATAATGTGTATGGACCCAATCAAATTTGTGTTGGTGATATGGCTACGGTAGTTGGTATTTTTGAAGATCAATTAAAAAAAAACAAACCTCTTACAGTCGTGAGGCCTGGGACACAAACAAGAAAATTTACACATATAGACGATACAATTAAAGTTTGTATAGAGGCTTGGAAAAATAATAAAAATTTACATTATAGTATTGCCACAAAAAAATCTTATTCCATTATAGGTCTGGCAAAAATGTTTAGGTCTAAAGTAAAGTACCTACCTAAAAGACCCGGAGAAAGATATTCCTCTGCACTGACAAAAATGAATTTGTCTAACAAAATTAATAAAAGATTTGGAAACATTGAGTTACGTGATTATATCAATGATTTTTTAGAAAAACACAGCTTTACAAATTAGATATAATTATATAATTATCGCTCTATTATGAAAGTTGTAAGTTCTTTAAAATCATTAAAAAAAAGAGACCTAAACAATAAGCTTGTTAAAAGAAAAGGTAAACTTTACGTAATTAACAAAAAAAATCCAAGAATGAAATCCAGACAAGGGTAATGGATATAAAAGATCAAAAAGATACTTGGGGTGACTTTGCAAAATATGCAACTATTATTGGATCAATAATAATATTAGTTTTAATTTTAATGGCAGTTTTTTTGGTCTAAAATTTCAATCAAATAGAAATTTTTAAAAATGATAATTGGTTTCTTAAAAGAGAATGATGAATTTGAGACCAGATTAATGTTATTACCCGAAAATGTTAACTCTTTAACTAAACTTGGTCATAAAATTTTAATTCCAGAAAATTATGGAGAAAAATTAGGCATCAAGGATTCTGCATTTTTGAGTGCTGAAGCCAAAATATGTTCTGAAAGTGACATAGCTCTAGATTCTGATTTAGTAGTAAAAATTTCTGGAAAAAATTTAGGTAAATTTACATTTAAAGAAGGAGCAATTATTGTAACAGCTTTCTTTAATAAGGATAATGAAGATGTGATTGGTATAAAAAAAAATAAAAAGTTAGAAATATTTGGTCTAAATTTTTTACCAAGAATTACTCGTGCTCAAGCCATGGACGTTCTTTCATCACAATCTAACCTTGCGGGTTACAAAGCAGTCATTGATACTGCGTATGAATTTAGTAAAGCTTTGCCTATGATGATGACGGCAGCAGGAACAATTACACCAGCAAAATATTTTATTGTAGGAGCGGGGGTAGCTGGTTTGCAGGCAATTGCTACAGCAAAAAGATTAGGTGCAGTTGTTTCAGCTACAGATGTGAGGGAAGCTTCAAAAGAACAGGTTGAAAGTTTGGGAGCAAAATTTGTATTTGTTGAAAGTGATGAAAATTTAGAGACTGATGGTGGTTATGCCAAGGAAGTATCAGAGCAATACAAAAAAAAACAAACTGAATTAATGGAACAAACAGTAAAAAATCAAGATGTAGTTATTACTACTGCGCTAATACCAGGCAAAAAAGCGCCATTAATTATTAATGAACAGATGGTTTTGTCTATGAAGCCAGGTTCAATCATTTGTGATCTTGCAACTTCACAAGGTGGAAATGTAGCTTTTTCAGAAAGAGATAAGATTGTTGAAAAAAATGGGGTAAAAATTATTGGCTATTCGAATTATGCGGCAAGGACTGCCTATTCTGCTTCTGGATTACTAAGTAAAAATTTTATTAATTTTTTAACATTGCTTATAGATAAGGACACCAAATTACTTAAAATTGATTACGAAGATGAGATTATTAAAGGGGTAAGAATATAATTTATGGAAACAATAGATCCGTTTGTCTTTAGACTGTCAATTTTTGTTTTGTCAATTTTCATAGGATATTACGTTGTTTGGAGCGTTACACCAGCATTGCATACACCGCTGATGTCAGTAACAAATGCAATTTCTTCAGTCATCATTGTTGGAGCCCTTATTGCTGTTGCAGTATCAAACGCAAATTCAAGTCAAACTTCACTTTATGTTGGGGCATTTGCAGTATTTTTAGCTTCTATAAATATTTTTGGTGGTTTTCTTGTAACCATGAGAATGCTTGCAATGTATAAAAAAGGAAAGAAAAAATAGATGCTTTCGATAAATATTATTGCAACCTTATATTTAGTTTCAGGTATATTTTTTATTTTATCTTTAAGAGGACTTTCGTCACCAGAAACTTCTAGAAATGGAAATTATTTTGGAATGACTGGTATGTTTATTGCAATCACTTCCACTCTACTAGGTTTGGATAGTTTCCAGATACTTTTATCAAATATTGAGTTTATTTTAATACCCTTTGTATTGGGGGGAATTGTAGGAGGGTTTGTGGCAGCAAGAATAGCAATGACTGCGATGCCTCAACTAGTGGCAGGCTTTCATAGTTTGGTGGGATTAGCGGCTGTACTGATTGCGACTGCTGCTTTTTATAACCCTTCAGCTTTTGGTATAGGAGAATTTGAAGCTATAAAAACCGCATCTTTAATCGAGATGTCACTTGGTGTTTCAATCGGCGCAATCACTTTCACAGGATCTTGCATCGCTTTTTTAAAATTACAAGGAATAATGTCAGGGTCACCAATTACCTTTAAAGGTCAACATTTTTTAAACTTAGTTCTTG
>CBFHHD010000073.1:0-3018 GCA_965655605.1 Candidatus Pelagibacteraceae bacterium
CTATGGCATTTGCAATTTCCTTGCTAAAACCTTGCTCCATTGCAAAGTATTTTCCAATAACACCTTGTAACTCGGGATATTCACCCACTAAGTCTGACACTAAATCTGACTTACTGATAGATGCTGCAATTTCAGTATCTTCTTTATTTGCTCCAATCATATCAGCAATCACGGATGCAAGCTGTCTAACTCTTTGAATTTTATCATAGAGTGTTCCAAGTTTTTGATAAAAAATAATAGAATTAAGTTTTGTGACTTGTTTAACTAAGTTTTGCCTTTTATTCTTATCCCAAAAAAACTTTGCATCAGATAATCTTGCATCTATTACTTTTTCATTACCTTTTAAAATTAAATCTTTTTCATCAGTATTGTTAGCAACAAACAAAAAGGAATTTGTTAATTTTTCAGTACTCTCAAGTTTCATTGGAAAATATCGTTGGTGATTAATCATTGTAAGATTTAGCAATTCATCTGGCAAAGTTAGATAGTCTGAATGAAATTTACCTTTAAAAATATTTGGAGACTCCACTAAATTTGTCACTTCATCAACTAAATTTGTATTAAGATCTAAAGTACATTTATTTTTTTTTAAATTTTTTTCTAAAGCTTGAAATATATGTTTTTCACGATCAACATGATTCAAAATAATTTGATTTTTTTTTAAGATTTTTTCATAATCATTAAAATTTTTTACTTTTATTGCCTTGTCATCTTGTGGACCATTAATAAAGGTCACTTCATTACTTCTAATATGGTGAAAATTAAAATCTAAAACCTTTTTATCTAACAAGCATAATATTGATTTTAAAGGTCTTCCCCAATAACAATCAAAATTTGCCCATCTCATTGATTTTTTCCAATTGATAGACTGTAAAATTATGGGTAGTTTTTTTTCTAATATATCTTTAGTTAATAATTTCTTTTCACCTAACTTTACAAAATAAAATTCACCTTTATCTGTTTCTTTTTTTACTAAGTGTTTTTTTCCCGCTGACTTAGATCGCAAAAAACCTTCTAAAGCCTTTTCATCACATCCAACTTTTGGTCCTTTAACTTCTTGAGGTGGAATTTTTTGCTCTAAGGATATTTTATCAACAAAAAGGGCAATTCTTTTTGGGGTTGAAAATACATTGATATCCTTAAACTTAATCTCATTTTTATTCAATTCATCTAGAAACAGATGTTTAAATTGGTCTCTAGCATTTTTTTGTAAGTTATGAGGAATTTCCTCTGAGTATAATTCTATAAAAAATTCTGACATTATGAATTTTTGATCCAAAGCTCACCGCATGCTTTGGTCAATGCTCTTATTTTATTTATATAGTTTGCTCTTTCTGCAACGCTAATAACGCCTCTGGCATCCAATAAATTAAATATATGACTTGCTTTTAAACATTGGTCATAAGCTGGCATACATAAATTTTTATCTACTAAATCTTGAGACTCCTTTTCAACACTGGAAAATTGTTTAAACAAGTTTTCAGTATTTGCATGTTCAAAATTATATGCAGAAAATTCTTTTTCAGCTCTTAAAAAAATATCACTATATTTTATGCCATCTTCATTCCAATCAAGATTAAAAACATTATTTTTATTTTGAATATACATACATATTCTCTCTAAACCATAAGTGATCTCTGCGGACACGGGTCTACATTCAAATCCTGCCATTTGTTGAAAATAAGTAAATTGAGTAATTTCCATGCCATCACACCAAACCTCCCAACCCAACCCAGACGCTCCTAATGTTGGACTTTCCCAGTCATCCTCTACAAATCTAATATCATGTTCTTTGTATGCTATGCCAATTGCTGAAAGGCTTTTTAAATATAATTTTTGAATATCTTCAGGAGAAGGTTTGATGATAACTTGAAATTGATAATAATGTTGAAGTCTATTTGGGTTTTCGCCATATCTTCCATCCGTTGGTCTGCGTGAAGGCTGTACATATGCTGCTTTCCAAGGCTCAGGACCAAGAGATCTCAAAGTAGTTGCTGGATGGAACGTACCAGCTCCAACTTCTATGTCATAAGGCTGTAAAATAACGCAGCCTTGTTCTGACCAAAACTTTTGAAGCTTCATAATAAGATCTTGAAAAGTAATTTTGTTTATATCTTTTTTAGATTTTTTTTTTTTAATTATTTTTTTTTCAATATTTTTTTTAATCATAAACCAAATTTGTTCCACAATGATCTTGTTTCAATTTCATTTGCTAATGAGCTAAAATTGTTAGATATTTGGCTTGATAATTTTTTTTTCAACCAACTTTCTGGTTTTCCATATTTTTTAATGACAACTTTTTTCCCAAATTTTTCTTCAATAATATCTTGCATATTTCCTGTATCATCGATTAAACCCAATTCTTTGGACTGAACGCCCGACCAAAACTCTCCGCTAAACAAAGAGTCATCTTGGTCAGTCGGTAATTTATTTTTTCTACTATTTTTAACTAATTTTATAAATTCTTCATGTAAATCTAATTGGATTTTTTTTAACCTTTCAATATCCTCAGGCTTTTCATCCATAAATGGGTCTAATGTACTTTTGTTTCTACCCGCAGTATGAACTCTTCTTTCAATGCCAACTTTTTTTATTAATTCTTTTAAACCAAATGATGAGTAAATAACTCCTATAGATCCAACGATTGAACTTGGATTTGCATAAATTTCATCTCCTGCACAAGCTAACATATATCCACCTGATGCTGCCACATCTTCTGCAAAAGTATAAACTTTAACTTTTTTTTGCTCAGCTAGTTTTCTTATTAAAGAATAAATCAAATGGGATTGGACTGGTGAACCTCCTGGCGAGTTAATTGATATTGCAACAGCTGATAACTTTTTATGATTAAATGCTTTCTTAATAATCTCCTCATGACTATTAAGACTCATTCCTTGTTCAAAACGGCCTACATTGCCTATGACTCCATTAAGCTTGATGTGTGCAACCTGAGGTTTTTTTGAAAAAATCATATTTATTAAGATTTACTTATATTTATTAGTGATTTTTTTAAAAGTT
>CBFHHD010000074.1:0-2868 GCA_965655605.1 Candidatus Pelagibacteraceae bacterium
CCAACCAAGAACTGATAAACCATTAACCATTGTAGTATGACTGTCTGTTCCTACTAATGTATCTGGGTAGGCATATGTTTCACCATTCACGTCTGCTGTCCAAACTACTTTAGATAAATACTCTAGGTTAACCTGATGACAGATACCTGTTCCCGGAGGAACAATTCTCAAATTATTAAAAGCTTGCTGACCCCATTTTAAGAATGAGTACCTCTCGCCGTTTCTTTGAAATTCTCTTTCAACATTTTTCTGTAGAGCGTCTTTTGATCCGTTAATATCAACCTGAACTGAGTGATCTATGACTAAATCAACAGGTGATAATGGATTAATTTTATTTGGATCTTTATTTTTTTCTTTAACAATCTCTCTCATCGCAGCTAAATCGGCAACGGCAGGTATCCCTGTAAAGTCTTGAAGCAAAACTCTTGCAGGTCTGTATGCAATTTCTTTTGGTGATTTCTTATTTTTTAACCATTCTTTTAAAGCTAGAATCTGATCTTTATTAACTGATAGGTCGTCTTCAAATCTCAATAGATTTTCCAAAACTACTTTTAAGGACTTGGGCAGTTTTTCAGTACCCTCTAAGCCATTTTGAGCAGCTTTTTTAAGATTGTAATATTTGTATTTTTTTGACCCTATTGAAAGCTCTGAGTGCGCTTTAAAACTATCTAAACTTTTCATTGCTGGTTAATTAAGTAAATTAATGAGTAAAATCAAGGTATTTAGTTGCTTCAAGTTGTAACATAAATGCAAAATAACAACTTTAGATTTAATTTGCTCTATTTTAGCTTACTTTTTTGAACATAAACATCACCAGACATTAATAGTCTAGCGTGTCTAGTGGTTCCTGCGATCAAACTTGAAATCTCGTTATCTTTATATTCGATTTCAAAATTTAACTTTGAAACGCCTGTTGGATGTTCTATTTCAAAAGATCCTTTTTCAGAATAATCAGAATAAAACTCTGAACAAATAGTTCCTTTAGATTTTGCGGCTGCCATTAAACAAATAGATCCCGTTATAGCGTATCCATTATGACAGCTCCACGGCATAAAATACCTAGACTTTATAGATCCTTTATCTGGCTTTGAAATAATAGCTACTTTTGGAATTACCGATTTGCTAACATCTCCAAATCCTATTCTGTTTCCAAGCTCAATCCTGATTTCACCCATCTCATCAATAAGTTTTTGATTCTGATTTAATTCAAGATGTCCCTCATTGCCTGTTACACCAAAGTCTTCTGCTTTAAAAAAAACTACAGGCATAGCAGCATCTACTAGACTGCACTCTTTGCCATTAATTTTATCAATCTTATTGCCAGTTGGAAAAAGTTTTTGTGTTTTTGATCCAATTGAGTCTAAAAATCTAATCTCAACAGGGGAGCCATTGTTGGGTACACCATCAATTTGAAAATTGCCGTCATAGGATACTTGTTTGTTAGGAGTTTGAACTATTTCTTCAATCTTCATTCCTGTATTGACATCTCTAATAACTACTTTTGTGGCTCCTTCATTTGGTTCTACCAAACCTTTCTCTACTGCAAATGGCCCAACTCCAATTAACATATTCCCACAAGAAGGTTTTGTATCAACAATTGGTTCATCAATCTTAACTTGTGCAAAATGATAGTTAACATCTATCCCATCCTCATCTGACTTTGATATCATCGCAACTTTACTTTTAACTGGGTCAGCACCTCCCATGCCATCTATTTGTCTCAAATCTGGTGATCCCATAACAGCTAACAAAACTTTGTTTCTTTGGTCTTCATCTTCAGGCAAGTCTGATCTAAGGAAATATGGACCTCGAGAAGTTCCACCTCTCATAAATAAACAAGGTATTTTTATTTGATCACTCATAATTAATTAATAGGCCACGGTAATTCTATATAGCTTTGAATAATTCCCGGTGGGAAATCCATTACCATAAAATGAGAAATTAACGCTAGAACAAACCATACGCCTAAGCCTCCAATAAATGATTTTTTCAATTCTACTTTTGCAATTTTAGTCAAAAAGATAATAACAAATAGACCGATTGAAATATAAAAACCAATCAGTACTGATAAAAATAAAGGAGAAACAAACCACAGGATCGGCTGCCAAAAGGATCTTGTACCTTTTTGCGAAGACAAATATTGCTCAGTATCATATAAAACTGATGAATGTTCATTGGCATGGAGCATTTGAATGATAATTACCACTGACATTGTAAACATGATCACTGAAACAGAAACTGGGTATACCATACCGAGAAATTCTAGATTTCTAGTTGCAAGAAATGTGCCGACTGAAATCAAAAGCATTAATATTACAAAAATCCATTGAGGTTTTTTTGTAAAGCTAAATGGAACTTTTTCAGTTCCTTGAATTTCTTTAGATCTATTAATAACTTTAATCCCTGAATAAACTGACAGAAAAGCAATAATCACAAGCGCTATAAATATGGGACGTGTAACAAGTTCAGCAAATGTATAAAATTGTATTGTTTGATATAAGTTTGTCTCAATTCCATCACTTAATACAAACCCGATCATTAGAGCAACTCTAGAGTAATCAAATCTCTTCATAAACACTGCAATTACACCAATGGTGAGGGCAAAAACTAAGTCGCCCCACGATCTCGTTGAATTGAAAATTGCAAATAGTATTAATGAGATCAAAAATGGAGCTAAAATAGTAAAATTAATTGTAGTAAGATTTGATATTGGTCTTGCTAAAGTTGCGCATATGATTGCACCGAAAATGTTTGCAATCGCGAGTGACCAAATAATAGTGTAAACCAAATCTAGTTTTGTCTCTATGAGTTGAATTCCTGGATCGACGCCCAAAAGAATTAATCCACCCATTAAAACCGCTGTACCTC
>CBFHHD010000075.1:0-2794 GCA_965655605.1 Candidatus Pelagibacteraceae bacterium
GCTGGAACTTATAGAATTTCAGATGGAAGAGGTGGTAGTGCAACTGGTAACCATAGATTTGCACCTTTGAACTCTTGGCCAGATAATACAAACTTAGACAAGGCTAGAAGATTAATGTGGCCAATTAAAAAGAAGTACGGAAATAAAATTAGTTGGGCTGATTTAATGATCTTAGCTGGAAATATTGCATATGAGTCTATGGGTCTTAAAATGTATGGTTTCAGTTATGGTAGAGATGATATTTGGCATCCAGAAAAAGATATTTACTGGGGTTCAGAAAAAGATTGGTTAGCTGAAGAGAGGTATGACAAAGACGGAGTAAACAGGTCTTCTTTAGAAAATCCTCTAGCTGCAGTTCAGATGGGTTTAATTTATGTAAACCCAGAAGGAGTAGGTGGCAATCCAGATCCATTAAGAACAGCTATGGATGTAAGAGAAACATTTGCAAGAATGGCTATGAACGATGAAGAGACTTGTGCACTAACAGCAGGTGGACATTCTGTTGGTAGAGCTCACGGTAACGGTGATGCTTCTAAATTAGGCGCAGAACCTGAAGCTGCTAGTATTGATCAGCAAGGCTTAGGTTGGAACCGTGCCGATGGTGGCGGTCTTGGTGTTGACCAGGTAACTAGTGGAATTGAAGGTGCTTGGACAACGCATCCAGATAAATGGGATAACACTTATTTTAAATTATTATTAGAGTATGAGTGGGAACTGAAAAAAAGTCCTGCGGGCGCTAATCAATGGGAACCTATTGATATAAAAGAAGAAGATAAGCCTGTAGATTTAGCGGATCCTACCAAACGTCATAATCCAATTATGACTGATGCTGATATGGCCATGAAAATGGACCCAGAATACAGAAAAGTATCAGAAAAGTTTTATAAAGATCACAAATACTTTGAAGAAACTTTTGCAAAAGCTTGGTTTAAATTAACTCATAGAGATATGGGAAAAAGAGCAAACTACATTGGACCCGACTCTCCTAAAGAAGATTTAATTTGGCATGATCCAATTGAGCCAGGCAAATCTGATTATGATGTGGAAGCTGCAAAGAAACTAATTAGAGAAAGCGGTCTAACAACAAGTCAGATGGTAACAACGGCTTGGGATAGTGCGAGAACTTATAGAAGAACTGATCTTAGAGGTGGTGCAAACGGTGCGAGACTTCGTTTAGCTCCTCAAAAAGATTGGGATGGTAATGAACCAGAAAAACTTGCTAAAGTATTACCTATTTTAGAAGGCGTTGCATCTAAGACAGGTGCGAGCGTTGCGGATATAATTGTGCTTGCAGGTAACGTGGGTGTTGAGGAAGCAGCTAAAGAAGCTGGCGTTGACATTAAAGTTCCATTTAAAGCGGGTAGAGGCGATGC
Organism: Candidatus Pelagibacteraceae bacterium; assembly: GCA_965655605.1. Lineage (GTDB taxonomy): Bacteria > Pseudomonadota > Alphaproteobacteria > Pelagibacterales > Pelagibacteraceae > HIMB114. Next base: position 1,374 of record CBFHHD010000075.1, read on the forward strand.
AACTGATGAACAAACAGACACAGATTCATTTGCTGTTCTGGAGCCTGTTCATGATGCATTTAGAAACTATGCAAAACAAGAATATTCAGTATCACCTGAAGAGCTAATGTTAGACAGAGCTTCTTTAATGGACTTGTCTGCTAAAGAGATGACTGTTTTATTAGGTGGTATGAGAGTACTTGGAACAAACTACAACGGGACAGAGCACGGTATATTTACAGATAAAGTTGGAGCGCTTACGACTGACTTTTTTGTAAACCTTACTGACATGAACTTCAAATGGGTTCCTACTGGTAAAAATTCTTACGACATTGTTGATAGAAAAACAGGTGATAAGAAATTTACCGCAACGAGAGTTGATCTTGTATTTGGATCTAACTCTATTCTTCGTTCATATGCAGAAGTTTACGCTCAAGACGACAACAAAGAAAAATTTGTAAAAGACTTTGTTAAAGCCTGGGCAAAAGTAATGAACGCTGATATTAATACATTAAATTAATAATTTAAAATACTACCTCTTTAATAATAGGAGGTAGTATACTTAAAGCGTACAACTTTGTTAATTCTTTAGATTGGAAAATTAGTAAGAATAAGTTTATGATTCCATCTAACAAACAAAAAGGTTCTTTAAAAAAATGAAGCTCGTTCAAAAAGGTTTCTCATTAGTTGAACTGTTAGTTGTTGTTGCAATTATTGGAGTTTTAGCAGCTGTTGGTACCGTTGGATATGATCAATACGTAGAATCTACAAAATTAAAAGTGTTTGAAAGAAACGTAGAGACAATTTTAAAATCAGTTGATTTTGAGTATACAGTAATTTCAAACGGTCTTACTTCAGCAATGGATGAGGTTGGTGCTGATGGTGTAAAGACTGGTAACAAATTAAGCGCAGACTCTAATTGTACAAATTTTGTATTTTCAGTTAAGGAGCATTTTAAAGATTTTGTAAATCCATGGAGACCTGATAAAAAAATGATTACTGTGGACTCTGAATACAGAGGTCAACACAAAAAAGGTCAAGTTCAAATAATGTGCAATAGATCTACTCCTAGTGGAAATGGTTTTAGAAAAGGTTGGAACTGCCCCATAGAAAGTTCAAATTTCCAAGTTTATGCTCATTATCGTACAGGTACAGCTTATGCCGCAGAAGGTTATAGCGAAAATGGAGGAGCAAGAAGATTTGTAGCAAATTCGAATTTAGACAATTCAATTATTGGCATATCTTACAATCGTGGTTTGACCAATTTGACAGCAGCAGGATATATGTCATCGGATATATGGGATGATGGTGGTGATTTTCCTAATGGACCTTTTTTAAACCCAACACCAGGCGAGGAATTGTGCGGTTCAGATGGTTGGGAAATCTCAACTAATTATGCAATCTCAACAGATGCGGATTATTAATTTTCCTTTTTAACCGAA
>CBFHHD010000076.1:0-2767 GCA_965655605.1 Candidatus Pelagibacteraceae bacterium
AAAAACTTTTAATTTAACTTTGTTATCTAGTTTAATTATTGGTTTGCCAGATTTATTGTGATCAATACAAATATCTGTAAAATTTACAGTTTTTCCAATTCCAGTGCCAATTGCTTTTGCAAACGACTCTTTTGCAGCGAATTTTTTGGCAATAATTTCTGCTGTAATTTTTTTTGGCAATTTTTCCTCTTTATGAAGAATTTTTTTTATAAAATTTTTTGAATTTGATTTTAATATTTTTTCAATTCTTTTTATATTCACCAAATCTGTCCCAATCCCAATAACTGACATTTTATTTTAATATTTTCTTAAATTTTTTTATTACAGATACAAAACCATGAAACAAACTTTCTCCAATTATAAAATGGCCAATATTATATTCATTCACATGCTTCAATTTTCTTAAATATTTTGTTGAACCGTAATCTAATCCATGACCAAGGTTAAACTTCATTTTTGTTTTGATGCAAGCTTCTTCACATTTTTTTAATTTTTGAAACTCAGATGAGATTTTTTTTCTTTTTTTTGATTTGTATGCTTTAGCAAAAGAACCAGTATGAATTTCAACAGCATCAACACCTAATAAGTTTGATTTTATAATATCTTTAGTTTTTGGATTTATAAAAAGAGAAACTTCGATATTATTTTTTTTGAGAGATTTAATTATTTTTGGAAGGTTTTTATTGCTTAAAGACAATCCTCCCTCGGTTGTAATTTCTTTTCTTTTTTCAGGTACAATGCAAACAAATCTTGGTTTTAAATTATTTGCAAACTTCAACATTGCAAATGTAGGTGCCATTTCTAAATTAATTGGACTTTTTATTTTTTTTTTTAAAAGAATTGCATCACTTTTTTTAATGTGCCTTTGATCTTCCCTTACATGAATGGTGATTGAATCGGCTCCGGATTTAATTGCCTCTTTTGCCGCATATATTATGCTTGGATGGTTTTCGCCTCTTGCATTTCTCAAAGTGGCAACATGGTCAATATTAACACCAAGCTTAATATTCATAATTAAATTTTTCTACTGCCAGGTTTTATGGCTTCAATATTTTTTAAATGATCAGGTAAATTATCTGCGGAGTAAGTTGGAAAATCAAATTCTATCTGAGAAATTATCTTATCAATTTTAGATTGTCCGCCAGAACGATCAACAATACACGCATAACCCATTATTTTAGCGCCCAATTCTTCTAGGCATTTTGCACATTCCATGCTTGATTTACCCGTTGTGATAACATCTTCAACTATCAAAACTTTTTTTCCTTTACATTCAAAACCACGTCTTAAATTGAATGTTTTATCAACTCTTTCTACAAATATGTTTGGAATCTTTAGAAACTTTGAAACCTGGTAACCTACAATTATCCCGCCAATTGCTGGAGATGCGACTAGATCAAAATCAATGTTTTCTTGACTTATTTTCTCACTAAGAGACTCACAAATTTTCTCTGCTAAATTTGCGTGCATCATTAATTTTGCACATTGAAGATATCTTTCACTTCTAAGACCAGATGAAAGAATAAAATGACCCTCTAATAAGGAATTTGTTTTTTTTAAAATTTCAATTGTTTGGTCTTTTGATAACATTATTTTGATTTGCGGTTTCTAATAATTCTAAAATTTATAGATCTAGCTTTTAATTCAGAAATCAAATTTGTAAAATCTTTTAAGTTTTTAATTTCAATATCAAAGATAAAGCTTAAAAAGTCTTCTTTTTTATCAACCAAATCAACGTTAAAGATATTGCATTTATGCAAACCTATTAACGTGCATATTTCTCCTAAAGTCCCCGCTTGGTGACTCAATAGGACCCAAATACTTGATTTGTGAATTCTGGTTTCATTTTGAGTAGGTAACTTGTCATGCCAATAACGTCTAATTGCACTTCTTGCTTTTCCTGTTTTTGCGTTTGATAACCAGTGATATGATGGAGATTTCTTAGAGGATCTTAATATTTCTACATGATCACCATTTCTTAGTTCTGATTGAAGTGGCGAAGTTTTTCCATTAATTTTACATCCAGTACAAGTATCTCCTAAATCGGTGTGAACCGCATAAGCAAAATCAATAGGTGTAGCTTTTTTTGGAAGCCTTATTACTGCACCATTAGGGGTAAAACAAAAAACTTGGTCAGAATATAATTGGAGCTTTGTGTATTCATAATAATGCTCTGGATTTTCTCCAGACTCTAATAGTTCAACCAAATCACTTAGCCAAGAATATTCAAAAACTTTTTTCTCATCTATTTTTTCGCTATTTTTGTATAGCCAATGAGCGGCCACGCCCCTTTCAGCATAAGCATTCATTTCATCTGTTCTAATTTGTATTTCAACTCTTTGTTTTTTTGGACCAATAATAGTTGTGTGGAGAGATTGATAACGGTTTTGCTTAGGTGTTGAAATATAATCTTTAAATCTACCAGGAACCAAACTCCACTTTCTATGAAAAACTCCCAAAACTTTATAACAATCCTCGGGATTTTTTGTAATAATTCTAAAACCGATTAAATCTGTGATCTGCTCTAAGGATATTCTTTTCTCATTAATTTTTCTCCAAATTGAAAAAGGTGTCTTCTCGCGTCCTGTGACATTTGCATTAATACTATTGTCAATCAAGGTTTCTTTAATTTCATGCAACACTTTTTGGAAAACTTTGTCCCGACTAGGTGAAATCTCTTTTATACGATTAGTAATTAAAGATCTTGCATCCTCATTTAATATTTCAAATGCCCTGTCTTCTAACTCGTCTCTTATTACATGCATGC
>CBFHHD010000077.1:0-2705 GCA_965655605.1 Candidatus Pelagibacteraceae bacterium
CTGTCCTTCATCGTATCTAGCATAAAAGTTTCGTTATCAACTAACTGCATAAGATCTTTATCCGAAGAAACAATAGTGGTTTTAATTTTTTTCTTTTTTGCCAAAACTTTATAAGTAGCAATTAAATCATCTGCTTCATAATTTAACATTTCTATTGATGGTAAATTAAAAGCTCTTACAGCTTTACGAATATAATCAAACTGTGGGATTAAATCTTCAGGAGCATCAGATCTATTGCCTTTGTATTCCTTAAAAATATCATTTCTAAAGTTTTTTCTTGCACTATCAAAGATTACAGCCAAGTGAGTTGGTTTATCTATTGTATTCCCTGCCTTTGCACGTTCTAAAAAACTGTAAAGCATATTGCAAAAACCACTCACCGCACCTACTGGTAGGCCGTCACTTTTTCTCGTTAATGGTGGTAATGCATAATATGCTCTAAAAATATAACCAGAACCGTCGATTAAAAATAAGTGTTTGTCTGTAGCCATAAGTTTTTATTCTAATTTTGAAAATTAATGTTATTACAACCCAATCGTCATGAATAGTTCAATCGCCCTAAAATTAGAAAATGTGAATAAAATCTACTATCAAGGTGATAAAAAAGTAGAAGCGCTTAAAAATTTATCTCTTGAAGTAAAGGCTGGTGAAATATTTGGTTTGCTGGGTCCAAATGGAGCTGGAAAATCATCTTTAATAAATATTTTAGCAGGAACAGTCACTAAGACGAATGGGTATGTAAATGTATGGGGTTTCGATTTAGATAAAAATCCAAGACAAGTTAGAGCCTCAATTGGAATTGTGCCACAAGAAATTAATGTTGACCCATTCTTTTCACCAAGAAAAATACTTGAAATACAGGCTGGATTGTATGGTGTCAAAAGCAGCGAAAGAATTACAGATGAGATATTAAAAATTACAAACCTTGCTGATAAAGCAAATGCATATACTAGGAATTTGTCTGGTGGTATGAAGAGAAGACTGCTAGTTGCAAAAGCAATGGTACACCAGCCTCCAATATTGATACTTGATGAGCCCACTGCTGGGGTAGATGTTGATTTAAGAAGGAAATTATTAGACTCTGTAAAAGAATTAAATAAACAGGGAGCAACAATAATATATACAACGCATTATTTGAAAGAAGCGCAAGATATATGCGATAGAATAGGAATAATTAATAATGGCAAATTAGTCGCTTTAAATTCTACAAAGGAACTGTTAAAAGATAACCCAGACCTAGAAGAAGTGTTTATAGGAGTAACTAAAGATAAAAATGAATAACATATATTTAATTAATAAAGTTTCAGGAAAATCTAATAAGTTTCTAATAGCATTTTTATTCTCTCTACTAATTGCAATAAGCTCAAAAATTAGTGTACCATTCTATCCTGTACCAATGACCATGCAAACTTTTATTGTACTTTTGGTTGGTGTTACTCTTGGCGCAAAATACGGTTTCATTGCTTTAAGTTTTTATATAATTGAAGGCGCTTTGGGATTGCCGGTATTTTCAGGTACCCCTGCAAAAGGAGTGGGTTTTGCCTATATGATTGGGCCTACTGGTGGATATCTTATCGGCTATGTGATGACTGCTTTCCTAGCTGGTATTTTCTTTGAAAAAAATAATAAATTTTTAAATGAAAATAATTTTTTATTCAATTTTATAAAACTTTCACTTGCACTTGTGCCGACATACTTATTTGGATTAATTTGGTTGGGAGCAGTTTTAGGATGGGATAAGCCAATTTTTGAATGGGGACTGTATCCATTTTTAATAGGTGAACTATTTAAGATTTCATTACTATCATTGGTAATTTTAAAAACTTCAAAATAATTTTTGTATAAAATCAAATATTTAATTGGAAATTGGAATATTAAAAAAGCAATAAATAATAATATTTCAGTTACTGGAAAGTTAAGTTTTTACAGAAAAAATAAAAATCATTTTATATTTAAAGAACAAATATTATCAGCACATAAGTATACAAAATATCAAGGTTTTCAAAATTTTTTACTGGAAGATCTGGGCAATAATATAATTTTCAAATTTAATGTTGGGGTAGAGAAGAATAAAGTTTATCAAAAATTTAGTAAGATTAAAAATAATTCAATGTACTTTTGCAAAAAAGATTTGTATTTTATGTATTTTAAAGTTCTTTCAAAAAACTTCTTTATTACAAAAACTTTGATTAGAGGGCCAAAAAAAAATGTTAATATTTTTGCTAAATATTATCGGACTATTTAGGAGATCTTTTAGATAAAATTCTTTGCAAAGTTCTGCGGTGCATTTTTAATCTTCTGGCTGTTTCGGATACATTTCGATTACAAAGTTCAAATACTCTTTGAATGTGCTCCCACTTAACTCTATCAGCTGACATGGGATTTTCTGGAGGCGCTGCTTTGCTATTTGGTTCTGCTAATAATGCAGCTTCAATATCTTCTGCATCAGCTGGCTTTGCAAGATAATCTGTTGCTCCTGCCTTTACAGCAGAAACTGCAGTTGGTAGATTTCCATAACCAGTTAACATCACAACCCTACTATCAGGTCTAAGTTTATGAATTTGTTCGATCACATCTAATCCATTTCCATCGAGCAACCTAAGGTCTACTACGGCAAAAGCAGGAGGTGATTTCTTTGTTGAAATAATTCCTTCCTCTACTCCCTTAGCTAGTACAACGGAAAAACCCTTTGATTCCATAGCCCT
>CBFHHD010000078.1:0-2268 GCA_965655605.1 Candidatus Pelagibacteraceae bacterium
CTATACCAGATGCTAGAAGCCTGACCCAAAACCCAACATGCTTTACATTCTCGGGAGTATCTAGATAACCCTTTCCTCTACTTATCATTAATAACAATAGCGGTGGTACAAAAATTAACAATAACCCTATAATGCTGTACCATCTTTCAAAATCATTTAACCCGTTTTGATTTATATTATTATTAGAGGAGTTAATCGCTACTGGCTTAGCATAGTTTGCTAATTTGCTATTCTTAAACTTATAATTTGTATTTTTAATCTTGATTAAATTATAACATCCCGATTTCTTAAAGGAATTAATATAATATTCATTTTGAGTTTTTTGATTTAAATTTCCTTTTATAACAAAAGATAAATAGTCTTTGACAAAGATCTTATCTTGCTCTCTTATATTTTTTAAAAAATTTTGGTACTGACTTTCCTCATCACCTTTGATTAAAAGAGAGTCATAATTTACAGCAAGATCGTATTTTTTTTTATTATAATCTTCTTTGAGATCTTTTGCTCCACCATTTTGTCCCAGTATAATTGCAAAACAATAGGAAAACTGCTCTGAGGTTTTTTTATCTAGTGAATACGCATTAGTTAAGCTGAAAAAGAAAATACAAAAATATATAAATAGCTTCTGCATAATCGAATACCTTAACTATTGGGTGTAAGTTTTAAATAAAAAAATTAAAATTTATATTTTAATATAAGGGAATGGGTCACGTAATCAAATTTTGGTGCGCCACCTGTAGTTCTACTACCACCTTCTACTTTTCCATAATCTGAGTATCTTGCAAGTAATTCGATTTTTTCATTAACATCTATTCCTGCAGAAACGTTAAAAACAAGACCAAAATTTTCATCATCATCTGAATCGAACCCTGGAGCCTCTGTTTTTACTTGTGATACGTGCGCTCCAGCACCAAGACCGAACACAAGGCTTGAGGTTTGTGTAATACCAAGATCAAATAAATAATTTTGCATCAAATGTATCGTTTTTATATTTGCTTTTATAGTTGGACTAAGTGAAAATTCACTTGGAGTTTCTCCATAATAAATTTCAGACTCAACTCTAAGATTATCTTTTCTTTCACCGCGTATAAAAAGCAAACCAATCGCGTCTCCATCAGTATCTGAGTAAAAAGTTCCGTTAGTAGAGTTGCTAATATTGTCTGGTTGTACAGAGCTGTACATAATTGCGTTAGCTTTGTAATAATCACTGTTAACTCTTGCTTGAGCCTCTAAAGAAAAGCAAAAAACTAATGCAAACAACAAGAAAATTCTCATACGCAAGTACTGAACTGATTTGATAAAAATGTCAACTTAGGGTTGTACTGCTATTTACATAACCTTTATTTGGTAGCGGGAGGCAGACTTGAACTGCCGACCTCAGCGTTATGAGTGCTGCGCTCTAACCACCTGAGCTACCCCGCCATTGCATGATTATTTACAATATTACTTTTAACTTGTCACGTTGCATTAGAGCAAAAGGATAAATGCCGCCACAAAAAATAACATTATCGCACTAATTTTATTTAATTTTTTTTGCGCTTCAGGACTTTTCATTAATTGTCTAACTGGAGATACCAGAGCTATTAGACCTAAATTTCCAAAAAAAGGAACCAGAGCTGAAGTTGATGCAATAATTAAAATATCTTGATTGCTCAATTGGTCTAAAATAAAAAAACCAGGCATAATACTTATATAAAAAAGTATTGCCTTGGGATTAGAAAAATTTACCAAAAGACCAATAACAAAGCTTTCCAGATATACTGACTTAAAATTAAACTTTGAGGATATGTTTGACAATTTAATACTTTGCAAATCATAAGTTGGTTTTTTCCATAATGAATAACCAAGATACAGAAAAAATATAACCGCAACCCATGTTAAAATATTAGTTATAGAGGGTATTGCTTCACTTACCGACGATACAGATATAATGGCAAGTAATGACCATGTAAAATCAGCAATGATAACACCAAAGGCTAAAGGCAATCCTCCTGACCAACCATTAGAAAAAATTCGGGATAATAATACCACCCAAACAGGTCCTGGTGTTAAAAATAATATAAACATTGCGAATGCATAAAAATACAACTCCGATAATGTCATGACTTACCTTTTATAATTAATTAGAAGCTTTTTTCTCTAATCTTTTTCTATGAAGAATTGGCTCAGTGTAGCCAGAGGGCTGTACCTTGCCTTCAAAAACTAAATCACAAGCTGCTTTAAAAGCAATTGAAGTGTCAAAATTTTGATCCATTGGCTGGTAACTTT
>CBFHHD010000078.1:2278-2677 GCA_965655605.1 Candidatus Pelagibacteraceae bacterium
TTAGCATTTTGCCCATCTACTACTTTTGCCATTTTTTTCATTGCGTTCATAACCTCATCTTTTGTACAGATTTCGTGATGTAGCCAGTTTGCAATATGCTGCGATGATATTCTAAGTGTTGCTCTATCTTCCATTAAACCAACATTATTAATATCAGGAACTTTTGAACATCCAACACCGTGGTCAATCCATCTAACCACATACCCCAATATACCTTGGCAATTGTTTTCAATCTCTCTAGTTATATCTGATGAAGACCAATTTGGTCTATCGGCAACTGGAATTGTTAAAATGCTATCAAGGTTTGCTCTTTCTCTTGATGCTAATTCCTTTTGTTGTTCAAAGACATTAATTTGGTGATAATGCGTAGAGTGCAAAGTGGCTGCCGTTGGTGATGGA
>CBFHHD010000079.1:0-2469 GCA_965655605.1 Candidatus Pelagibacteraceae bacterium
ATCCCCATTTAAAAAAAAGAAATCTAATAGCTCATTATCAGAATTGTCAAGCCAATCTTCTTTTGTTTGCCGATCTATTAATAAGCTAAATTGATTTTTTTCTTTTTTAACAACTATTGTTAATATTGGTGAACTTTTAAAACTAACAAATTTAATTTTGTTGCTATCTAATAGTTTTTTTATTTTACTAGAATCTATTTCTATTTTTGCAATTATTTCATATTTGTTATTTTTTAATTTTAATTCATTTTTAATAACAAAAGACTTAATGAGCTTTTGATAATCTTTTTTAATTTTAACTTTACTGCCATCTTCTGCCAAGGTTACTTTAAGTATAAAATCGTTTAGAGCTCGTATTTTGATCTTCTCTAGTACTCTGTTTCTATTTTTTTTTACTGTTTTTAAATTTGTCACATAAGAATAATTATCAACAACATAGACACTAGAATTTGCTTTAGTCAAAAAAACAAATAAAAATACGACAATTATTAGTAAAGAGTTTCTAAAAAAATGCATAAAAAAAATTTAACATACAAGCAAAGTGGCGTTGATACATCCAATACCAATAAGTTGGTAAAATATATATCAAACCTGTCAAATAAAACAAAAATTAAAGGTTCAAGTATTCAAGGTTTTAAAAATATTGGTGGTTTTGGTTCTTTGTTTGATTTAAGTCATTACCAAATAAAGGAACCGGTCTTAGTTTCGGCAACAGATGGTGTGGGAACTAAACTGGAGCTGGCAAATAAGTTAAAAAAATTTGATACAATTGGAATCGACCTGGTTGCGATGTGTGTAAATGATTTGATTGTTCAAGGCGCTCGACCTCTGTTTTTCTTAGATTATATCGCAATTGGTAAAGTTACAAAAACTAAATACAAAAATTTATTAAAAGGCATTGCACAAGGATGCAAAATTTCTAATTGCTATTTAGCCGGAGGAGAAACTGCCGAAATGCCAGGTATATACCATAATGATAAGTTTGATGTTGCTGGTTTTGCTGTGGGCATTGCTGAAAAGAAAAATATTTTAAATGGTAATAAAATCTCAAAAGACAATCTAATAGTCGCGATACCATCTTCGGGACTTCATTCTAATGGATTTTCTTTAGTAAGGCATGCGCTAAAGGTAAATAAAGTTAATGATAAAAAAATTATAAAAGAGCTTTTAAAACCTACTAAAATTTATGTGAATGAAATATTAAAACTTCATGAGAAAAATTTAATTAATGGCTGCTGCAATATCACCGGTGGCGGAATAATTGAAAATATTCCAAGAGTGATACCAAATGGTAAAACTGCAGAAATTAACCTAGAAAAAATAAAAACTCTTAAAGTTTTTAAATTTTTAAAAAATAAGAATATTTCAGATAAAGAAATGTTAAAGACATTTAATTGCGGTGTAGGATTTTGTATAATAATTGATAAAAAAAACTTAACAAAAGTAAAAAGCTTTTTTAAAAAACCTTATGTACCCTACCCAATTGGTCAAATTATTATATCTAAAAAAAATAAAATTCAATTAAATGGAAAAATCAGATTTTAAAAAATCTATTGCTGTTTTTATTTCTGGTAGAGGTTCAAACTTAAATAGCCTAATCAGGTTTTCTAAATTAAAAAGAAGCCATTTTGAAGTTAAGCTTGTTATTTCAAACAAATTAAATGCTAAAGGTTTGGATTATGCAAAGAAAAATAAGATAGAAAACTATGTGTTTCATGAACATTTACAAACCTTCGAGAAAAAATCACTTAGATTGTTAAAAAAAAATAAAATTGAAATTATTTGTCTTGCGGGATTTATGAAAATTTTAAGTCCCAGTTTTATAAAAAAAAGCAAAATACCAATAGTCAATGTTCATCCATCTTTGTTACCAAAGCTAAAAGGTTTGAAAACACATGAGCGAGCGATTAAACTGAAGCATAAATTTTCAGGATGCACGATACATTATGTTAATGAAAAATTAGACTCGGGAAAGATCATTTTGCAGAAAAAATTAAAGATCTTAAAGTCTGATAATGCTCAATCCCTCTCTAAAAGAGTTCTGGAATTGGAACATAAGGCTTATCCTGAAGCTGTTCAAAAATTAACTAATTATTGAAGAATAAATCAATTTCAATTTTTGCGTTCTCAATAGAATCTGATCCGTGTACAGAGTTTTTATCTATTGAAATAGCATATAAATTTCTAATTGTTCCTTCTTTAGCGTCTTTAGGATTTGTAGCACCCATTAAATCTCTATTTTTTTGAACTGCATTGTTTCCCTTTAAAACTATTGCAACTAATGGTCCTGAGCTAATGTAACTACACAAATCATTAAAAAAAGGTCTATCAGAATGAACTGAGTAAAACTTTTTTGCAAAGTTAATATCAATATGAATTTTTTTCATTTGATCCACAACTAACCCATTGTCTTCAAATACTTGAATAATTTTTCCTATTAAATTTCTTTCGACTGCATCTGGTTTTATT
>CBFHHD010000080.1:0-2468 GCA_965655605.1 Candidatus Pelagibacteraceae bacterium
ATTTAATTAACCGAAGTTAATTAAGCAGCAATAGCGTAACTTTCGTTAGCATTTATAAGTTAGCCCATCACGGCGGAACAATACCGGGTAAAAGAAAAGCCTTTAGACATCCGTCGAGCCTATTTCACCCCCATGAGTTGTATTTGGTGGAGGTGCAGGGTACCGCCCCCTGGTCCGAAATGTTTATTACGAATTTCGTTTATCACCATAGTTGGAAATCCAACACAAATTAATATATGTGATAGATTCTAAAATTAAAGAAAATTAAATCGATGGCACTCACAGAAGAACAAAAAAAAGAAATTAAAGAACAACAATCCCAAGCAAATACTACCAAAAGAGTAACTTCCCCTGAATTGGAAAAAATTTTATATGAAGCAATTCCAATTTTAGATCATGGATTTGTTAGAGTGGTTGATTATATGGGTGATGACAGTTCAATAGTTCAGGCAGCTAGAGTGTCATATGGAAAAGGGACAAAAAAAGTTTCTACAGATGAAGGTCTAATTAAATACCTTTTGAGACACTGGCACAGCACACCTTTTGAAATGTGTGAAATCAAATACCACATCAAATTACCTATATTTATAGCTAGGCAATGGATTAGACACAGAACTGCAAATGTAAATGAATATTCTGCAAGATATTCAATATTAGATAAAGAGTTTTATATTCCGGCACCAGATAAATTAGCGGCGCAAGCTGTTAATAACAGACAGGGCAGAGGAGATGTATTGCAGGGTGAGCAAGCGAAAGAGGTTTTAAATATTTTGAAAGAAGATTCTGAGAGAACCTATAGTAATTATGAAAAATTACTTAATGAGAGATATGACGGCACAACAATTGATGAGTCAAAATCAGGATTAGCAAGAGAGTTAGCAAGAATGAATCTTACCCTAAATTCTTATACCCAGTGGTATTGGAAAACTGACTTATTAAATTTAATGAACTTCTTGTTTTTGAGAGCAGATATTCATGCTCAATATGAAATCAGAGTTTATGCCGAAGCAATGATTGATACGTTAAAAAAATGGGTTCCAATTACTCATTCTGCATTTTTGGATTATAGAGTTGGAGCAGCACACGTTTCAGCTAAAGGCTTGCAGGTTATTAAATCTTTATTAGGTGGCAAGAATGTTAATCATGAAAGCTCAGGATTAAGCAAAAGAGAGTGGAATGAATTGATGGAAATTTTAGAGAAAAAAGATTTAATAGTTTAATTTGTTATCTTCTCTGCAATTTCAATAAAATTATTTTTAATATCTGAATCCAGTCCTTCAAATACAACGCCACTTTCACAACTAGAATTAAAACTTTCATCTAGTTTTATCCTGCTAAGTATCTGAATTCCTTGTTTCTTTGAAATTTCTTCAACTCCACCTTTTCCAAATGGGTAAAATTTTTCACCATTTTTTTCAATATGAGACATGTTTTCTATAATACCTAAAATTGGAATTTTTGTTTTTTTAAACATTTCAATTCCTCTATTAGCATCTGCTACAGATAGTTTTTGAGGCGTGGTTACAATAATACTACCGTCTAAATTAATTTGTTGAGCAAATGTTAATATTGCATCCCCTGTTCCCGGGGGCAAATCAACTAAAAGATAATCTAAATCTCCCCAAATCACATTATCCGTAAATGTTTTTATTGCACTGATGACCATAGGCCCCCTCCAGATCATAGGAGTATCCTTATCTATTAAAAAACCCATAGACATTATCTTTAAATTCCGAGCAATAATGGGTTTAATGTTTTTACCATCCTCGCTTGAAGGCTTTTCATAGATATTAAAGAGTTCTGGTATAGATGGTCCGTAAATATCTGCATCTAAAATACCAACAGTCAACCCTTGTTTTTGCAAAGTTACAGCTAAATTTGCACAAATAGATGATTTTCCAACTCCACCTTTAGCGCTTGATATTGCTATAATTTTTTTTATGCCAGGTATAGGTTTTTTTAAAAATTGAGAATTTGGTTCAATGTTTTCTTTAAAATTCTTTGATAAATTAACTTTTTTTTTGTTATCCACCTTGTTTTTTCCTTTTAAACACTTACCTACATAGATAAGAGTAAGTCAATTAAAAATTAAATCGGAGAAATTATGTCAGGTTCGCCTTGGGGCAATGGAGGAAATGAAAGACCACCAGGAGGTGGTGGTAACAACCAACCGCCAAATATAGACGATCTTACAAATCAATTTCAAGATTCTTTGAAAAAAATGTTTCCAGGTAAAGGTATACCTGGTGGAAATAAGCCAATATTAATGTTCGGAATTATTATACTGGGCTTATGGCTAGCTAGTGGATTTTATAGAGTGCTACCAGATGAACAAGGAGTAGTTTTAAGATTTGGAAAATATGTAAATCAAACCCAACCAGGACTGCATTATCATTTACCATATCCAATTGAGTCTGCGATGACACCCAAAGTTACGAAAGTTAACAGGATAGATGTTGGATACAGAT
>CBFHHD010000081.1:0-2418 GCA_965655605.1 Candidatus Pelagibacteraceae bacterium
AAGTGTTTCATGGGATATTAAGCCTCAATATGCTGTATTAGGAGGTGTTATTAGGGGAGATGATGCAGCTGCACAAGGATTGGAAGATGTTGAGTATTCTGGAAGTGGTTTTATTTTTGGTAATTCACTTGTTTTTGGAGGTGGAGGCAAAGGTTTTGCTTTTTCTGTTGATTTAGATTTATTAACAGGGAAATTCACTGAAGTTTCTGGTCCTGGAGGAACAGTTGATATAGATGAAGATAATTCTGTTGTTAATTTTAAAATCGGTGCTGGTATTAGATACAATTTCTAAATAGGTTTTAATTAGTTTAGTTCAACCCTCTCATTTGAGAGGGTTTTTTCAGATTAAAATCATAATAAATAGCAAAACACTCATGAAACATCACCACCAGCTGTTGCAATACCCAGTCCGACTCTTAAATTAAATTTTTTCATTTTAATTGTATTTTTATATTTATTAAACAAATTTAGATATGATGCGCATATTTTTACTAACTATTTTAATTGCAACATTTACGATACAGAGTGTTTCAGCTCAAAAGAAAAGAACTTCTCACAGAAATCAAAATATTGTTCAAATAATTGATAATAATCAAGAAGTTAAAGATGATAAACAAACATTAAAAAGAAAAGTTGCTATCGCAAGGTTTTCTAATGAAACTCAATACGGAAAAGGCTTGTTTTACGATAAAGAAAATGATCCCATGGCAAAACAGGCTATTGATATTTTATCTACCAAACTCGCTTCTTCCGGTAAATTTATATTACTTGAAAGAGTTGATTTTGATTTAATTGAAAATGAAATGAAAATTGCGGGTGGTAATAATTATCAAAAAATAGGAGCTGACTATATAATTATTGGATCAATTACTGAATTTGGTAGAAGAAATCTTGGAGAATCTAAAGTTTTTAACAGGACTAAAACACAAACAGTTGAAGCTGGAGTAAGTATTCGGCTGGTAGACGTTTCTACAGGTCAAATAATTTATTCAGAAGAAGGAAAAGGATTGGCTGAAGTAAGTAACAGAACAACAATGGGTTTAGGACAACGAACGGATTATGATTCTACGCTTAGCGACAAGGCTATTTCTGTTGCCATTTCACAGCTTATAGAAAATATTATAAATAATTGTTTAAACAAGCCTTGGAAAGCTTATTTTTTATCTTACGATGAGGATGGAATTATTATTTCTGGTGGTAAGAGTCAAGGTTTAAAAATTGGTGACTCATTCGATGTTATGATAAAAGGCAAAAAAATTAAAAACCCTCAAAACGGAATGACAATCGAACTTCCTGGAAAAATAGTAGGAGAGGTAGAAGTAATATTTACAGGCGGTGATATTCCAGAAAATGAATTTTCAATGGTTGCTTTGAAGAGTGGTGAAGTTGATCTTAAAAATTTAAATAATTATTACATTAAAGAAAAATGAAAAATAAACTATTTATACTTTTTGGCTTATTTGCCTTTTTAAGTTGTGATGTTACAAGTAGTGCAGTTTCCGGAATTGAAAATAGATCTTACTTAATTTTTTTGGCAGCTGATAAGACTGATTATCCAAATGGTGTCGAAGTATCATTAGATGACTCAACAAGATTTGATGCTGAAGTACATAAAAATATATCTAGAGTTAGGAATTTATTAAAATACGGGATTTCATCTGGAAAACATAAGTTAAAAGTCGTTAAGGATGGTAATTTGCTTTACGAAAAATTAATTTTTGTATCCCCTGGTCAAACAAAAAAAATAATACTACAATGAGAAAAATTTTATATTTTATTTTTATAGCTACTTTTTTAAGTTCTTGCTCTGCTTCGAAACAACTTTATTCATGGTCTAATTACGAGAAAGCAACTTACAGCTATCTGAAAAAAGAAGATGAAAAATCCATTGAAGGAGTAATTGATGAGTACACCAAAATTATTAGTGATCAAAAAAAGGGAGTTAGAGGAATTCCACCTCCAGGGATACATGCAGATTATGGGTTTTTTCTGATGAAACAAGGAAATATAAGAGATGCTAAATTAAACCTGAAAAAAGAAATCTCTATTTACCCGGAATCAAAAATATTTATTGATAGAATCTTAAAAATGTTGGACCGATGAAAAAGTTAATTTATTTATTTTTAGTATTAATTTTCGCAACCAGTTGTGGCCCTACAAGCAAACTAACGAAACAGCAGGCATATTCTAATATTTATGAACAAAAGCCAGTAAGCGTCTTAATAATGCCCCCAATTAACAGAAGCACTGCTGTTGAAGCAAAAGAATATTTTCATTCAACTTTAAATGTTCCAATAATTAATAAAGGATATTATGTTATACCGCCATTCTTATCAATTGAGATTTTAAAGCGTGAAAGTGCATATGATGCAGAACTTTTCACTGAAAGACCACTAACAATCTTTAAAGAAATTTTTG
>CBFHHD010000082.1:0-2402 GCA_965655605.1 Candidatus Pelagibacteraceae bacterium
ATACGATGATATCTACGGAAGAATTAAAAAGTAATTCTTATTGGGGCATGGTCTGAAGGTCTTTCTAAACCTCTTGTAAATTTATCTATCTCTACATTCTTTATTTTTTTACAAAGCTTGTCAGTGACTAAAAAATGGTCAATTCTTAACCCTTTGTTTCTTTGCCATGATCCTTGAGTATAATCCCAAAACGTATACTTCTTATCTTCATTATCAAAAATTCTAAACGTATCTTTAAACCCTAGGCTAATCATTTTTCTAAACTCTTTTCTAATTTCTAATTTATAAAGAGCATCATTTTCCCAGTCTTCAGGATTTCCAACATCATTTGGATTGGGTATAATATTGAAATCGCCACCAATAATAATGTTTTCATATTTTTTTTTATTTTTTTCTAAATATTTAATAAAATTTGATAACCATTTAGTTTTGTATGGATATTTATCTGTATTAACTGGGTTGCCATTAGGAAGATAGATACAAATCAGTTTTGCGAGTTGATTAGAAATTTTTATATCTGCTGCAATTAATCGTGACTGTTTATTTGGATCAGGAAATTTAGTATCAATGTTTAGTAGTTTTTTTTTTGATACAATTGCAACTCCATTATATGATTTTTGACCAAAAACATAAGTATTGTATTTTAGATCGCTAAAAAAATCATATGGAAATTTGTCATTTTCACATTTTATTTCTTGGAACATTAAAATATCAGGATTAACTTTATTTATATACTTCTTGATATTATCTATGCGAATTCTTACTGAATTAATATTCCAACTTGAGATTATCATATCGAAAATGAAATCCCACAACCACATGAGGCTTTAGCGTCGGGATTTACTATTCTGAATGACTTTGTCATTAAACTGTCATCATAATCAAGCTTTGAATTTTTAAGATAATTATGGCTGATCTCATCAATTAAGGAGTTTTCAATAATAATATCATCATTTTTTTTTTCATTATCTATTGAAAAGTTATATTTAAAGCCTGAACAACCACCACCTTCGACCGCTACCCTAAAATAAGAACCATCTGGCTCTTTTTCTAAGAGTAAATCAATTTGTTTTTTTGCTTTTTCTGTTATTTGTAATCTATTAACCATTTTAAAAATATAACGCATATATGTTTTACGATAATTTAGCATCTTTTGCATCCAAAGATGAAAACTTTTTAAGCAGAAAGTTTGCTTATAAAAAAAGCGAATACAGGGGTGAATTTCAAAGAGATAGAGATAGAGTGATCCACTCCAACTCTTTTAGACGTTTAAAATTTAAGACTCAGGTTTTTGTTTATTATGAAGGTGATCACTTTAGAACTAGATTAACCCATTCGCTTGAAGTCTCACAAATAGCTAGATCAATAGCCAGAGCTTTAAAATTAAACGAAGATTTATGTGAGGTTTTGAGTTTAGCTCATGACCTAGGCCACACACCCTTTGGTCATGCAGGAGAAACTGCTTTATCTAACTGCATGAAGTCAGACATTTTTGATCATAATATACAATCGTTAAGAATACTTATTTTATTGGAAGATATGTATGACGATCATTTAGGATTAAATTTATCACTAAATACCCTTGATGGTTTGTTAAAACATAATGGACCAGTAGAAAACTTGGACAATTTTAAAAACCAATTACCTGAAATTTTTGATTATGGTTTTAATTTTAAAAAAAATGGAAGTTTAGAAGCCCAAATAAGCTCCTTGTCTGATGATATTGCTTATAATTGCCATGATATTGACGACGGTTTAAGAGCGGGTCTGTTTACAATTGACGATATTATGAATTTAAAATTTGCTAGTATTTTTTTTGATAGCAAAAAAAATTTAAATAAAAATAATATTGTTAGAAATTTATTAAATTTATTGGTTACTGATTTAATTACATGTTCAAAAAAAAATATAAAGCAAAGTAAAATTAAAGATATAGATGACGTATATGAAAATAAAGAAATAATAAGTTTTTCAAAAAATATTTTAAATGGATTGAATGAAATTAGAGATTTTTTAAAATTAAGAATGTATAACCACCCATCAATTAAAAGTTGGAACTTAAAATCTGAAAATATAGTTAGTGATTTATTTAAACATTTTATAAACAATCACTCTGCATTACCCAGTATAAATAACAAATATTCTCTAGAGCGAAATATTTCAGATTACTTATCTGGTATGACAGATAAATTTGCATTAAACCTTTTCAACAAAATTAAATAATGAATATTATTGAACATTACAAAGATCTTTTTATTAAATTTATTAAACCTCTAGATGCCGATCCTAATTTAATTGCTAAAATAAACGTTGAGAGACCAAAAAAAATTAGTTTTGGTGATCTGTCGTTTAACGCACCTTTAATTTTATCCTCTTCTTTAAAAAAATCACCCATGTTAATT
>CBFHHD010000083.1:0-2387 GCA_965655605.1 Candidatus Pelagibacteraceae bacterium
CGCTCATTAATTGCGCCTGCATATCAGTTCCGTATCCTGGGTTTCCAACTGATATGCAGGCGCAATTAATGAGCGTTTTAACTTTAACAAAAGGAAGCTCCCAGATTACAGAAGATATATTTGAGAATAGATTTATGCACGTATTAGAATTGAAAAGAATGGGTGCCATGATTGAAATTGAGCATAATAAAGCAAAGATCAATGGTATTAAAAATTTAAGTGGAGCTGAAGTAATGGCAACTGATTTGAGAGCTTCGGTATCTTTAGTTCTGGCTGGTTTAGCTGCAAAAGGTAAAACAACAATTAATAGAGTTTATCATCTTGATCGAGGTTATGAGAATTTAGTTCAAAAATTAAAAAAATGTGGTGCCAATATACGAGTTACAAATGTTAGATAATTTAGGACATTTAAAACTCAGAGCTAATGATGCTAATGATTTAAAAGTTTTTGCTGCCTATCTCCAAGATAGTTTAATAAAGGTTGAAGATATTAAATTTTTAGAAAAAAATAGATCCTTAATTTGCATCTTCAATAGATTTATGTGGGAAGATGCGGAAAAGGGAATTTTTAGAGAAAATAAAAGAATTAGATCTGCATTGAAAATTGACGATGTAAAATCTGTAAAATCGAAGAAAATTGATCCTAAAAAAAATAAAGATGTATTGGAATTTTTAACAATCAATACCGAAGTTACAAAAGATGAGAATTTTAATATAAATCTTATATTTTCTGATGATATTAACATTTCAGCTAATGTAGAAATTATAAATGCTACGCTTGAAGACTTCTCAGATAGCTGGACAACTAAAATAAAACCTGTACATAAAATTTAATGAAAATAATTAAGACAACAGATAAAAATTTTAAAAAATCTTTTGACAAACTCCTTGGTTCAAAGAGGGGACAGTCAAATGATAACTTGAAAATCGTTAAAAGCATTTTATCTGATGTTAAAAAAAATGGAGACCGAGCAGTAATAAAATATACCAAAAAGTTTGATAAAATTGATTTTAAAACAACTAAACTAAAATTAACGTCTGGTGAAATAGATAATCAAATCAAAACTCTCGATAAAAGTATAAAAAAATCTATAGATTTGGCATATGAGAGAATTTTAAATTTTCATAAAAAACAAACTTTTAAAGGGTTTAAATTTAAAGATAAGTTTGGAAATGAGCTTGGATATAAAATTACCTCACTTAATAAAGTAGGTGTTTATGTGCCTGGTGGTACCGCTAGTTACCCCAGTACATTACTTATGAATTCAATTCCTGCAATTGTTGCAGGAGTTAAAAATATATATTGTGTTATGCCAACCCCGAATGGAGCGTTCAATCCCGGAGTTCTTTACGCTGCAAAAAAATGTAAAATTAAAGAGATTTTTAGAATTGGTGGCGCGCAAGCTGTTGCGGCTTTGACTTATGGAACCCAGACAATACCTAAGGTTGATAAAATTGTTGGACCTGGAAATATTTTTGTAGCTACCGCAAAGAAAGAAGTTTTTGGTGAAATTGGTATTGATATGGTTGCAGGACCATCAGAAATTACTGTGATAGCCGATCAAAGTAATAGACCTGATTGGACAGCAATTGATTTATTATCACAAGCTGAGCATGATATACTTTCTCAGTCAATTTTAATTACTACGAACGAAAAATTTGCAGAAAAAGTTGCAATTGAAATTCAAAAAGAATTAAAAAATTTACCTAGAAAAAAAATAGCTGAAAAAAGTATTAAAAATTTTGGAGCAATAATTGTTTGTAAAAATCAAAATGAAATAGTTGATTTGTCAAATAAGATTGCCCCAGAGCATTTAGAGATTAAATCAAAAAAATTAGAAAGATTAGAAAAAAAAATAATTAATGCAGGTTCTATATTTTTAGGGGAGTATAGCCCCGAAGCAATTGGTGATTATTTAGCTGGACCTAATCATGTTTTGCCTACGTCAGGTTCTGCAAGATTTGCTTCAGGACTTTGTGTAAATGATTTTGTAAAAAGAACATCGCTAATTAAATGTTCCAAATCAGGTATTGAAAAGATTGGTCAATTAGCTATAAACCTTGCAAATTACGAAGGTCTACACGCGCACGCTAGATCTATTAAAAAAAGATTGGAGAAATAGTGGCAAAAGAAGAAATGATTGAGTTTAAAGGTAAAGTAACTGAGTTACTGCCTAATGCCACTTTTAGAGTTAAATTAGAAAATGATCATGAGATTTTAGCCCATTCTTCAGGAAAATTAAGAAAAAATAGAATTAGAGTATTGGTTGGTGACACGGTTTTAGTTGAGGTCACTCCTTATGATCTTACAAAGGGTAGAATAACTTTTAGATTAAAATAGTTAATCTAGATGACGAAATTCATATTAGCTAGTGCATCACCCAGAA
>CBFHHD010000084.1:0-2334 GCA_965655605.1 Candidatus Pelagibacteraceae bacterium
ATCATCATTTTTAATTAACACTTTTTCAATGCTATCATTTCCTTGAAAATCAGTTGGTTGATACGAAGTTAATATTTCAACCTTACCATCTTTTTCTAATTTACGAGCGATATCAACTGTATGCTGGGCAGCTCTAAAATCTGGTCTTCTATGAATTAAAATAATTTTTTTTGAAATTTTAGATAATTCTACTGTCCAATCTAGAGCAGAGTCGCCACCACCAAAAATGCATACGGTTTGGTCTTTAAATTGATTTTTATTTTTTACAGAATAGAATAAATTTTTCTTTTCAAATTTTTCTATATCTTTAATTGGGGGCTTTCTTGGTTCAAAAGATCCAACGCCAGCTGCAATAATTACATTTGAAGTTTCAAATTGATTGTTATCATTTGTTGTAACTATCCATTTATCATTTTTTTTTTCTAAACCATCAACCCTTTGATTTAAATGAAATTCAGTTTTAAATGGTTTGATTTGCTTGACTAAATTTTTTGTTAAACTTTCCCCTGTACATTCAGGTAAAGCTGGTATGTCATAAATCGGTTTGTCGGGATAAAGCTCGATACACTGGCCACCAACTTTATCTAGGTTATCAATTACATGGGCATTAAGCCCCATTATACCTAATTCAAAAACTGCAAATAAACCAACGGGCCCAGCGCCAATAACAACTGCATCGGTTTTAATCATTCAACCTTGTTTCTCCGGAAGCTTAACAATAATACCGTCATGGTTCTCATTAAGAATTAACTGACAGCTTAATCTGCTATTTTTTTTTGTTTCGAACGCAAAATCTAACATGTCTTTTTCACTTTCTGATTGATCATCAAGTTTTCCTAAATAGTCTTCTTCAACATAAACATGGCAAGTGGCGCATGCGCATGCTCCACCACAATCTGCATCAATGCCTGGAACGCCATTTTGAACAGCTCCTTCCATGATAGACAAGCCCTTTTCAACTTCTATCACATGCTCTTTTCCATTGTGCTCAATATAAGTGACTTTTGGCATGCCATCTTTATATTCATCAATATATATAAAACAATAATGAAGTATAAAACTTATTCACTATCATTCAAAAAAAAAGTTTTTAAACTTAAAGAAAATTTCACAATATCAAGAGGGTCAAAAACTAAGGTAGAATCCCTTATATTATGTCTAAAAGAGGATAGCTTCGAGGGTTACGGCGAATGTATTCCTTACAAAAGATATGGCGAAGATGTTTATAAAATTACTAAATTTTTGAACTCCGATAAAAAAATTAACAATATAAACAATATACCCTATTTGTCTCTTAGAAAATCTATATCTGATGCCATTTTCGATTTGGCTTTAAAAAAAAGCAAAACGTCTTTTTTGAAACTGTTAAATAAAAAAAAATTTAATACACTTATAACAATACCGATAACCTCTAAAAGCAATTTCGTAAAGAAAGTTAAGAAATTAAGAAACATAAAAAAAATAAAAATCAAATTAAATGAAAAAAATGTTTTTGATTTTTTAAACATTTTAAAAAAATATAGCCCAAAAACAAAAGTGATCATTGATGCAAACGAAGGGTGGAGTTTAAATTTTTTTAAAAATCATCAAATACAATTATTAAATTATAATATACTATTTATTGAACAGCCTTTTAAATCCTCAAATGACCAACTTATAAAATCAAAAATTCCTTTATGTGCTGATGAAAGTTTTCACTTAAAGAGCAATTATAAAAAAAATATTAAAAGATTTAAATGGGTAAATATAAAGCCAGATAAATTTGGAGACGATAAATCTGTTATGAACGCTATAAAGTTTGCAAAACAAAATAAATTAAAAATACTTTTGGGGTGTATGGTAAGCTCATCATTATCAATAATTCCAACTTTAAGATATTCAAAATACTGTGATCTTTTAGATTTAGATGGTGCTATGTTTCTTAAAAATGACTTTAAACATGGTTTGTCATATAAGTTTGATAATTTAATCTATGATAATAAATTTAAATATGGCTTTAAAAAAAAGTAGTTTTTTTTTGCAATTAAAGTTTATATTTATTAGAATTAGTGAGGAGAAAAATTGAGTAATTACGAAAAAGTTTTTAAAGAGTCGTTAACTAATCCGGAATCCTTTTGGTCTAAAGCTGCCGAAGATGTGAAGTGGATTAAAAAATTTGATAAAGTTGTACATACCGATGGTCCACCATTTTATAAATGGTTCAAAGGTGGAAAAATAAATACATGTTATAATGCTTTAGATCGCCATGTTGATGAGGGCAATGGAGATAGAACAGCTCTCATTTATGATAGCGCGATGACAAATACAAAAAAGAAATTTTCTTACCAAGAATTA
>CBFHHD010000085.1:0-2283 GCA_965655605.1 Candidatus Pelagibacteraceae bacterium
ATATCCCGTTGCCCCACTTGGAATAGTGTTAGTTGTTTTTTTTGTCCAAGCCATACCTGCTATATCAAGATGCGCCCAAGGTGTTTTTTTCAAGACAAATCTCTGTAAAAACTGTGCAGCTGTGATTGACCCTGCTCCACCTGAATAATTAATATTTTGGATATCAGCAATTTGAGAATTTATTAATTTATCAAAGTTTTCGTGCAAGGGTAATCTCCATGCTTTCTCATCATCTTTATAACTCACTTTATTTATTCTTTCTGCTAACTGGTCGTTATTAGAAAAAAGTCCGGCATATTCATTTCCCAAAGCCATGATTATCGCTCCAGTTAATGTGGCCAGATTAATCATAAATTTAGGATTAAATCTTTTTTCAGTATAAGTTAAAATATCTGCTAATACCAACCTTCCCTCAGCATCAGTATTAAAAATCTCTATTGATTTTCCACTAAAAGATTTTACTACATCGCCAGGTCTTTGGGCATTGCCATCTGGCATATTTTCAACTAAGCCCACAACCCCTACGGCATTTACTTTCGCTTTTCTCAAAGCTAAAGTTTTCATCAAACCAGTTACAGTTCCTGCTCCTGCCATGTCATACTTCATCTCTTCCATAAAACGTGCTGGCTTTAGTGATATTCCCCCCGTATCAAAACAAACACCTTTGCCAATAAACCCTAATGGCTTAGAAGATTTCTTTCCGCCATTCCATTTCATTATAGCTACATAGCTTTTGTTAGAGCTCCCCTGACCCACTCCCAAAAGCGCATGCATGCCCAGTTTGTGTAGTTTTTTTTCATCTAAGATCTCAATTTTCAATCCAACTTTGTTTAATTTTTTAATTTGATTTACAAAATTTGCAGGATTTAGAATATTTGGTGGAGCAGTAACTAAATTTCTAGTTTCTGTTAATCCTCCATCTATTGATTTTGAATAGTTTAAGCATTTTTTCACTAGCAAATTGTTTGATGAAATTATATTAATTGTTCTTATTTTTTTTACTTTTTTATCAACTTTATAATTTTCAAACTCATAATTTCTCGAAAGCATTCCTACAAATATATTTTGAATTATTTCCTTATTCTTTGTTAAGCGGCTAGGTAAACAATCTAATGAAATATCAATTTTATCTTTTTTTAAATTAAAAGCTTCGTTTACAATTTTACCACCAATATTTTGGTATTTATAAGCAAGGTTATTTTCATCAATCTTAAAAAAATATATATTACTAAATTGAGAGTTTTTTATATTGGAAACAAATGTAAAACCTCTTTTGTTTTTTGTGGCTCTGTCTCTTAGTTCATTGGCAGAATTTGAATCAATAAATGATTTTAATGACTTTAAATTTGATTCTTTTGTTACTAATATCGCTTTAAAATCTGATTTTTGGCTAAATTTTGTTGAAATCTTAAACATAAATAATAGAAAAATGTTAATACACTTTACATGGTTAAAAACAAGATTTTCCAATACTTTTTTTTAGAATTTTTTAAGATTTTTATACTAGTCACCTTATCTCTTTCTGTTTTAATTTGGATGACCCAGGCGGCAAGATTGCTTGAATTGATTACAGAGTTTGGAAATCCAGTAGAAATATACGCAAAGTATCTTGTGTTAAGCTATGCTAAAATTTTAGATAATACAATTTTACTCTGCTTCTTAATTTCAATGTTCTTCTTGTTTGCAAAATTTGAGAACTCAAATGAAATGGGCATTTATTGGTTATCAGGTGTAAGTAAATTTAAAATTTTTAAAATATGTTTAATTATTGGTGCAATTGTTATTTTTTTAAACTTGATTTTATCTATTTTTATAGCCCCATGGTCATCATCAAAGGGACGGATAACCCTGGGTGAGTCAAAATTTAGTTTGATAAACTCTCTAGTAAAAGAAAAAAATTTTAACTCTCCTCTTAAAGGTTTGACTATATACGTTGAAAAAAATGATAAAAATGGAAACCTAGAAGGAATATTTATATACGAGAAAACTAGGACAATTATAGCAGAGAGAGGGAGGGTGTTGACGAATAAAAACGGATCATATTTAGAATTGTCCAAGGGAGTAACTCAAGAAAAAGTTGGTGAAAATATAAATTTTATAAATTTCGATAGTACAATATTTGATTTTTCAAAATACCAACTTCAAAACGTTGGGGTTTTAAAATTTAACGAGAGAGATATTCTTTGGTTAAAAAATACTTTAAAAAATAATAAAATTAAAAAAATTAGTGAGATTCGGGAAGAAATTAATAAAAGAATAATAAAACCTTTTTTTATATTAATC
>CBFHHD010000086.1:0-2193 GCA_965655605.1 Candidatus Pelagibacteraceae bacterium
TTGGAAGCTCAATCATTGTGCCAACTAAATATTCAATTTTTTGATTATATTTTTTTGAAATTTCTTTTGCTTTTTTATCAACTAATTCTCTCAAAATTTCTAATTCTTGACCAGTTGCAACTAAAGGGATCATGATTTCAGGTAAGACTTTAATTTTATTTTTTTTACATTCTACAGCAGATTCAAAAATTGCCTCACATTGCATTTCGTATATCTCAGGAAATGATATAGCAAGCCTACATCCTCTGTGACCCAGCATTGGATTTTCCTCGTGTAGGTCTTGGATTCTGTCTTTAATTTCTTTCTCTGAAATATTTAACGATGTTGCAACTGCTGATATTTCTTTCTCACTTTTTGGCAAAAACTCATGCAATGGAGGGTCTAATAACCTCACAGTGACTGGCAAACCATTCATAATTGTAAAAATGTCTTTAAAGTCATTTTTTTGAAACGGTAAAATTTTATCTAATGCAATCCTTCTATCCTCTTTTGATTTGGATAAAATCATTTGTCTAACGTATAGAATTCTTTCTTCGTCAAAGAACATATGCTCTGTTCTACAAAGCCCAATACCTTCGGCGCCAAATTCTCTTGCCACTTTAGTATCTAAAGGAGTCTCCGCATTTGTTCTTACATGCATTTTTCTAGTTTTGTCAGCCCATGACATGATAGTTGAAAAATCTCCAGAAATATCAGGTTTTATTGTTTTAACTTCTCCTGACATGACTTCTCCACTTGAACCATCGATAGTAATAATATCTCCCTCTTTATATACTCTTTCTCCAACTTTAAATTCTTTGCTTTGATAATCAATTTGGATTGTGCCAGATCCAGATACGCAGGGTTTACCCATTCCTCTAGCTACAACTGCAGCGTGGCTTGTCATACCACCTCTGCATGTTAAAATTCCTTCAGCAGCATTCATACCATGAATGTCTTCAGGTGAAGTTTCCAGTCTTACTAAAATTGTCTTTTGATTTTGTGCTTTCAATATTTCAGCATCATCTGCTGTAAAAGTAATTTTACCAGATGCTGCTCCAGGCGATGCAGGAAGGCCTTTTGCTATTATATCTTTCTCTGCTTTAGGATCTAATGTCGGGTGTAACATAGTATCTAATATTTTAGGATCAATTCTCAATAAAGCTTCATCTTTTTTAATTAATTTTTCTTTAACCATATCAACTGCAATCTTTATTCCAGCTTTAGCTGTTCTTTTCCCGGATCTCGTTTGCAGCATCCAAAGTTTTTTGTTTTCAACTGTAAATTCAATATCTTGCATGTCCTTGTAATGTTTTTCTAGCTTCTTATAAATCTTCACCAGTTGATCGTAGACTTTTGGCATTGTCTCTTGCATTGAAAGATCATTCGACTTTGCCTCTAATCTTGCTTTCTTAGTAATATTTTGAGGTGTCCTGATGCCCGCTACTACATCTTCTCCTTGCGCATTAATTAAATATTCACCATAAAAACTTTTTTCTCCTGTCGATGGGTTTCTAGTAAAGGCTACACCTGTTGCGCAATCATCACCCATGTTACCAAAAACCATAGATTGGACACTTACTGCTGTACCCCATTCTTCAGGAATATTATTTAATTTTCTATAAGTTTTAGCCCTTTGATTTCTCCATGATTGAAAAACTGCTCCAACCGCTCCCCATAACTGCTGGTGAACATCTTGAGGAAAATCTTTTTTAATTTCTCTTTTAATTACATCTCTAAAATCTTTAATTAACATTTTCCAATCTTCAGCATTTAAGTCTGTATCTAAAGTAACGCCTTTTGTTAGTTTGTAGTTTTCAATTAAATCTTCAAAATTATGGTGGTCAACTCCTAAAACAACGTTACTATACATTTGAATAAACCTTCTATAGCTATCATAAGCAAATGTTTCATTTTTGGTTTTCGATGCTAAACCCAAAACTGTTTCATCGTTAAGACCCAAGTTTAAAACCGTATCCATCATTCCAGGCATTGAAACTCTCGCTCCTGATCTTACCGAAACTAAAAGTGGATTTTTTTTGTCTCCAAATTTTTTGCCTATTTTTTTCTCAACATCTTTAATTGCTGATTTAACTTGTTTATCTAATCCTTTAGGGTTCTTTTTATTTTTTTTATAAAATTCGTTACAAGCTTCAGTGGTGATAGTGAAACCAGGAGGTACAGGCAATCCAATCTTTATCATTTCAGCAAGAT
>CBFHHD010000087.1:0-2077 GCA_965655605.1 Candidatus Pelagibacteraceae bacterium
ATCTCAACAAATTTAAATACAGCAAAAAAGTCAATTGAAATTGCCTCAAAATATGAAACTATTTTTACAACACTGGGTTTGCATCCATCGGAGGTAAAACAGAATAGCGATGAATTAGAAAGCATATTTTCTCTTTATGATAAAAGTAATAAGAAAATTATTGGAATTGGCGAAATTGGATTAGATTACCACAGATATGACGATAATAAAAATAAGCAAATTGAATGTTTTGAAAAACAAATAGATTTTGCGTATACAAACGGATTGCCAGCAATTATTCATACAAGGTCAGCTAATGAAGACATGTTAGCTATAATTAAAAAAGAATTGAATAAAAAAAAAATAAATTTTTTGATACATTGTTTCAGTGAAGATTCTAATTTTTGCAGAAAATTAGTTGAGCTTGGTTGCTACATTTCTTTTAGTGGGATAGTGACTTTTAAAAATGCAATTGAAGTTAAAAATAGTGCAAAAATTGTACCTTTAGATAGAATAATGGTAGAAACAGATTCTCCTTATTTGTCACCTGAACCATTAAGAGGAAAGGATAATTTGCCAATCAACGTTGTGCATGTTGCGAAATATTTATCTAAACTTAAAAATGTTGCTTTTGAAGAATTTTCAGAAATAACTACTAATAACTTTAATTATTTTTTTAATATGAAAAAAAATGTACAATAATTTAAAAATTTTACATATATGCGATAGTCATATTCGTCACTATGGACGCCTTTATTATTCCACAGGACGTAAATTACAAAACGGTTTCATCAAAAATGAAATAGATTGCCTCAATCTAAGTGACAGAGATGTAACCAAATTAAGGAAGGCAGTCTTTGATATATCTGGAAGAATAGCTTTAAAAAAATCTATAAAAGAAAATATAGAAAATTTTAAACCTGACATAATTTTAATAGGACATGTTGATAAACTTAATTATGAAGACTTTATTGACCTCAAAGAGACAAATCCACATATTGTCTTTGCTCAATGGTTTTTGGATCCTTTAATTAGAGATGGTGGACCCGATTACAAAAAAAACAAAATAAGATTTATGAATAAATATCAAGTATGTGATTTTAACTTTGTGACAACCTGTCCAAGTGTATTGGATTTCGTCGATGAAAGTAAGACTTTTTTCATACCAAATCCAATTGATCCAACAATAGACACTTTAAATATTTACAAAAATAAACATTATGAAAAAGATTTATTTATAGCTATTAGTCATGGTCAACATAGAGGAATTTTAAAAACTGGATTTATTGACGAAAGAATTGATATCATCAATAAGATAGACAAAAAAATTGATATGCATCTTTTTGGTGTAAATAACATTTCACCTGTTTGGGGCGCAAAATTTTTTGAAGAACTCAATCTTTGTAAAATGGGTTTCAATATTAGCAGGGGCAAGCCCACGAAATACTATTCGAGTGACAGATTGGCTGCTTTGTTGGGTAACGGGATTCTAACTTTTATACATTCAGACTGCAGATATAATGATTTTTTATCTGAAGATGAAATTGTTTATTATTCCAGCACTGAGGAATTAAATGAAAAGTTATTGTATTATTCAAACAACGTCTCTGAAAGAGTAAGAATTGCAAAAAATGGTAAGGAAAAATCTTCTGAAATATTTAGCAATAAAGTGGTTGCTGATTTTATTTTATCTAAATTTATAAACAAAGATCCTCAAAAAAAGTTTAGTTGGATGAGATGAAAAGAATTTTAGTTTTTAGAACAGATAGACTTGGAGATTTTATCATAACTAAAAATTCTTTAAATACTTTGTTGAGAAAGAAAGATAAGTATCAAATTGATATCGTTTCATCACCACAAAATTATAACTATATTAAAAATTTTAAATCAATAAATAATATATTTATCTTTAATAAATCTTATATTAATTTTTTTTTAACTTATCCTGAAATACTTTATAGAAAATATAACTATGTAATTATTTACGATGGAAAAAAAAGATCTCATATTATTTCTTTTTTTTTAAGAGGAAAAAAAATATCACTTTGCAAATCAAGATCACTGCGTTCTATTGCTAATTTTTTTAACTACGAGTCAT
>CBFHHD010000088.1:0-2000 GCA_965655605.1 Candidatus Pelagibacteraceae bacterium
AATTATTATTTAGATTATTGTGAGACAGGTTTTACTTTAGATCATACAGATGTTACTCAATTTTACTTAAAAAGAATTAACTAATGCAAAAAAAATCTGTAATTGATTTAATAGGCAATACACCTTTAATATATCTAAAAAAACCTTCTGAATTAAGCGGTTGTAATATTTATGGTAAAGCTGAATTTTTAAACCCAGGGCAATCAGTCAAAGATAGAGCTGCACTGTTTATCATAAAAGAAGCTTTAAAAAATAAACAATTGGAAACTGGGGGTACTATAGTTGAAGGAACCGCAGGAAACACTGGTATTGGGATAGCGATGGTTGCAAATTACTTTGGAATAAAAACCACTATAGTAATACCAAATACTCAATCTGAAGAAAAAAAAAGTGCTTTGAGAAACCTGGGCGCAGAACTTTTAGAAGTTGATGCTGTGCCTTATTCAAACCCAAAAAACTACGTAAAATTTTCTAAAAATGTTGCTGAAGAATTATCAAAAAAGAATAAAAAATTAGTTTTCTGGGCCAATCAATTTGACAATACAATAAATAAACAGGCTCATATAGAAACAACATCTCAAGAAATATTAAAACAAACAGAAAATAAAGTAGATGCGTTTATTTGCTCTGTTGGTACAGGTGGAACATTGGCTGGAACAGCCGAAGGTTTGAAAAATTCTAACAAAAATATTGTTACAGCTCTAAGCGATCCTATGGGATCTTCTTTATTCAATTTTATAAAAAATAACGAGCTTTCGACGGAAGGGTCGTCTATTACAGAGGGGATTGGCACCTCTAGAATTACAAATAATTTTAAAGATTCTTATGTTGATGATGCCTTTCAAATTAAAGATCAATACGCCTTGGATACAATATTTGATCTATTAACAAATGAAGGTTTAAGCCTAGGCACATCGTCTGGCATTAATGTTGCTGGCGCAATTGAACTTGGCAAAAAAATGGGGCCAGGAAAGAATATAGTAACTATTCTTTGTGACTATGGCTCAAGATACGCATCAAAACTTTACAACAAGAAATTTTTAGAATCGAAAGGCTTAATAGCGCCTAATTGGCTAAAATAAAATTATCCTTAATATTTTTTCTTATTTTGTAATTCTTTTTTAATTTAATCTCTTCTTTCATTGCTTCAGATTTCGTTTGATACTTTTTTGAATAGATGAGCCTCCATTTTCTTCCTCTAGTAAATTTTGCACCTTTTCCAGAATTGTGAAGTTTAATTCTTTTAATTAAATTATCAGTATACCCCACATATGAATGGCAATGTTTATCCAAGCTTATAATTAAATATACATAAAACATTATGATGGCGCGCCCTGGAGGACTCGAACCTCCGACCCTCGGTTTAGAAAACCGATGCTCTATCCAGCTGAGCTAAGGGCGCATAAAAGTTTAATATAAAATTTTACAAATACTGTAAAGAATTTCATTACTTTATAAATTTATATCTAAACAAAATAATTAAGCTTAATGGTGTAATTTTAGAAATTAACAACATTAATATTGAAATTAATATTGTTAAATTTGAGAAATTCGAAAAACTAACTCCTTCTGCTAAAAATAAGCTTGATGGCAAAGTATTAAAGGTCAATAGTACAGATGTGAGAAAACTGCTCTCAAAGGTAAGGTCTTCAAAAGTTAGCACGAAAGAGTAAATTATAAAGATGGCTAAATAAGCAATCAAAAGTCCACTTGATACAAAGAAATCATTAGATGTAATTTTCTCTTTTGATTTTAAAATGGTAGAGTTTGTAATTGCTGAAGGAGCTAGGAGTTTAGCAAATTCATTAAAAATTTTGTTTAACAAGATCAATATTCTTGAAAGTTTAAAGCCTGATGATGATGAAATCATACAACCGCCCAAAAATGAACAGCTCACAAAAATAAAAACTAAATTAGGGTCATAAAAATTAATAAAGTTTATACCAGAGTTTGATATGGTAGAAGAAAGAACGATTAATAGGTCGGAAACATCCTGACTT
>CBFHHD010000089.1:0-1966 GCA_965655605.1 Candidatus Pelagibacteraceae bacterium
GTATCTATAAATTCATCAGCGCTCTTAATTGAATTGTCTACATGGCTTTCTGCCGCAAAATTAATAAGGTAATCTGGTTGAAATTTGAGAATACTTTTCTCAATTAAATTTCTATTACCAATATCTATTTTTTTGAATGAGTAATTTTTATTATTTTTTAAATTAATTAAATAACGCTTATTTGAAGCATATGTTAACTTATCAATATTTAAAATTTTATAATCTTTTATTGCTTTGTAAATAAAATTTGAACCAATAAATCCACATCCACCAGTGACTATAATTTTTTTCATGAGATCAACCTTTTCAAATAACTCGCATAATCAGAATTTTTATAATTTTGAATTATCTTTTTTAATTGCTGTTTACTTATCCAATTATTCATAAAGGATATTTCTTCTAGGCAAGCTAATTTTTGATCTAGTCTTTTTTCTATAGAATAAATAAATTGATTGGTTAGCTGATAATCATCATGGGTACCAGCATCAAACCAAGCAAACCCTCTATTAAATTCTACAAAATCTAATCTATTTTTTTTTAAATACACTTTATTTAAATCTGTTATTTCCAATTCTCCTCTTTTAGAGGGCTTAAGACTTCTGGCTAAAGATTTAACATCACCAGGATAAAAATAAAGACCAACAATCGCTTTTCTTGAATGTGTTTTTTTTGGTTTTTCTCTAAGAGATATAATTTTGTTATTTTTTTCTTCTAATACACCGTACTGAGATGGGTTGCTAACGTTGTATGTAAAAATTACAGCTTTTTTTTCTTTTCTAACAATGTCTGCTGCTTTCACTAATTTTTTTGTTAAATCTTGACCATAAAAAATGTTATCTCCTAAGATCAAGCAACAGCTCTCTCCTTTTTTTAGAAAGTCCTTTGATACAAGAAATGCATCCGCAATACCTTTGGGTTTTTTTTGAATTTGATATGATACTTTCATTCCAAATTGCTTGCCGTCTCCAAATAAGTTCTTATAAAAATTTATAAATTCTGGATTAGATATTATTAAAATCTCCTTAATTCCAGCCAACATTAATGTTGATAATGGAAAGTAAACCATGGGCTTATCATTTATTGGTAGTAATTGCTTTGATAGAACCTTGGTTAATGGCAAAAGCCTAGTGCCACTTCCTCCAGCTAATATTATTCCTTTCATAGAATTTTATGTATTGGCATTTTTATAATGAAAAGTCAAAAATTTTTCAAACTTGCAATATATTAATGTATTATCTAAAAAGTTTAGATAATATCAGATTCAAATTATGAAAATAATAAAAAAAATATTAAATGGTATAATAATTTTTCAAACAGATTTATTTGTAGACAAAAGGGGAAGTTTTACAGAAAGTTTTAATAAGAAAGATTTTGAAAAAAATATAGTAAAAAAAAAAGTTAATTTTGTTCAAGACAACATATCAATATCTAAAAAAAATGTATTTAGAGGGTTTCATTTTCAAACTAAACCATTTGCTCAAGGTAAACTTGTCAAAGTTTTAAATGGAGAAATTATAGATATTGTCATAGATCTTAGAAATAAGTCTAAAACTTTTGGCAAAAGTTATCAAATCAATCTTAGTAGCATTAATAATTTTAAAATTTGGATCCCAGAGGGTTTTGCTCATGGTTTCATATCTTTAAAGAAAGATACTAAAGTATTGTATAAAACAACTAACTACTATCAGCCTAAATATGAAAAAACATTAATTTATAATGACTCAAACATTAAAGTAAAATTTCCAAAAAATTCAAGACTCAATGTTTCAAAAAAGGACTTAAATGGACTAACTTTCTTTGAAATAAAAAAAAAATTATATTTTAATTAATTAAAATTTATGTTTGAATTTATTAAAAACAAACTTAAAGATTTTTCATTAACATATATTATTTTTTTAGAATTTGAAGCGTTAATAATTACAATAACATCTCTTATACCCACAAGAGTTGGTATGATTATAAGATG
>CBFHHD010000090.1:0-1911 GCA_965655605.1 Candidatus Pelagibacteraceae bacterium
GAATTAAATCAACTCTAAGGTCTTGGATTTTTTTTTCAGGAAATTCAGATTTAGTTTTTACTTCTTGACCAAATTTAGACATAAATTTTTTGACACTATTAAAGTTACTCATATATATAGATTAGCATTATTTATGAGATATATAATACTTTTTTTTTTACTTTTTTCCTTATCTACAAATTCTAATTCTTTTGAGAACCCTAGGATAAATTTAGGAAATTTTTTAATTAATAAATATGAAGTCACGATTATAGAATTTTCAGATTACGCTAAGAAAAACAATATTAAAACAATGGCGGAACTACAAGGTGGTGGCTATGAATGGGGTGCTGGCTGGGAAAAGAAAACTGATTGGAATTACAAGACACCCTACGGAAAAAAACCACAGTCTCAACTTGAGCCAGTAGCTCACATCAATCGGTTTGAAGCAGAAAATTATTGTAAATTTAAAGGTGGTAGACTTCCAAATTTTAATGAATGGAAATCAGCAGCCTATACCCAAATCTTAGAATCAAAAAAATTTATTAAAGGAAAAACATACAAGTACCCAAGTGGGGACAAACCTGTAGGCTTAAATTCTCAAGGAGTGCTTGGGTTCAATAAACATGTTGATGTCACTACCTTACCTGATGGCATTAATGGTCTGGTAGCCATGGGTGGTAATGTATGGGAATGGATCTCTGACACAAAAGGCAAATCATCTCTAACAGCCGGTGCATCCTGGTGGTACGGTGCTTCCAAAACTCAAGTTGGTGGAGCCCAATACAAACCTTCGGATTTTTATGTAATTTATGTTGGATTTAGGTGTGCTTTTGATAATTAAATATTTATGAAAAATATTAACATTTATACAACTCCATATTGTCCTTTTTGCAGACGCGCTAAAGAACTATTAACAAAGAAAAAAGTTAAATTTAACGAAATTGATTTATCTCAAACGCCTGATAAATTTGACGAGATGGTAAAAAAATCTAATGGTGCTAAAACAGTACCACAGATATTTGTTGAGGATGAACATATAGGCGATTGTGATTTTGTGCACGATTTAGATGCACATGGAAAGTTAGATAAAATTTTAGGAATATAGTGAATCTTTATTTTCTTTCTTTTTTAGCAGGTATCATAAGTTTTTTATCACCGTGTGTTTTACCGTTAATACCCGGCTATATCTCTTTTATTAACGGTACGACTTTAGAAGGACTTGAAGATAAAAATAAAAATTTTATTTTTAAAGAAACACTACTTTTTACAATAGGTTTTTCGATAGTATTTATAGCTTTAGGTGCTACAGCAACTCTTTTTGGCTCTATCCTCTTTAAATACTCAAAAATTTTTACTTTAATAGTTGGTATTTTGATAATTTTTTTCAGCCTCAATATGATTGGGCTTTTGCAGCTTAGAGCACTTAATCAAGATTTAAGATTTCACTTTCACAATCAAATCAAAAAACCGTACATGTCTTTGTTAGTTGGTATAGGTTTTGGATTTGGTTGGTCGCCTTGTATTGGCCCAATCTTAGGATCTGTATTGGCCCTAGCATCACTAGAAACTACTCTGACCAAGGGGATTATATTGCTGTTTATATACTCCGTAGGCTTAGCAATTCCTTTTATTTTATCTGGGATTTTTATAACCAAATTTTTAATTTTCTCAAAAAAAACGAGGATTCATGTTGTTAAAATTCAAAAAATAAGTGGTTATATATTATTGATCACTGGAGTTTTAATAGTAACTGGAAAACTTCAAACATTAGGTTTTTATCTTCTTGAGTGGTTTCCGTTTCTAGCAAAATTGGGTTAGCTTAAATCTAAAAGTTTTGGATATAAAAATATTAGTTAAACTTAGATGATACAAAGATACCGGTCAAAATAAATAAAGCTCCGACAATATGAAAATTTGCTAATCTCTCTC
>CBFHHD010000091.1:0-1806 GCA_965655605.1 Candidatus Pelagibacteraceae bacterium
TTAAAAATACTAAAGTCTTGAAAATTATAATTTACACTTATGCCATGCATAATGGTACAGAGCGTTTAATGCCTTGGCGTACCTTAATTGAAGTGGCAAAAACCTTAAATAGTTATTTGGAGTATAAAGTAAAAGTAGTTTACTCTTCTAGAACAGATATTATTATTAAAAGAATTTATCAAGGTATTGAAATCATTGAAATTCCTGAAGGTAAAGCGTCATTTAATACTTTTGTTGATAATTCAAATTTTGATATTTTATACTATCCTGTTTCCTGGAGAGATGGTCTTAAAAATCTAACTTTTTTAAAATCAATTAAGGCACAAAAGATTGCTTATGTAACAGGGGGCATTTATTCTTGGAAAGGGGTCTATTCCTTATTTAAAACCACAAATATTAAAATAGCTAAATCTTATATATTTGAGATGTTAACACCTAAGTTTCTAATTACGAAAAAATTAAAATCTTTTGGATTTTCAAAAATTATATCATTTTCTGAACTGACAGCTAGTGTGTTAATCAAATCTGGTTGGAGAAAAGAAAATGTGATTACAGCACTGCCAGGTAAAGATAATTTTAATAAACTGAAATCTAATAAATCTACTTTAGAAGCTAAAAAATTATCAAATAAGAAATTTTATTTGTTCATGGGTGCGCCTGCAGAAGCTCGTGGCAGTTTACAATTACTTGATGCTTTTGATCATTTTGCCTCAAAAAATACTGATGCTTTGTTAGTTATGTTAATGCGAACAGATAATCACTCAAATTATAAAAGGTTTGAATTAAAATTAGAAACATTAAAAAATAGAAATCAAATACTTATAATAAAAGAAACGCTAACACCAGCAGATTTAAAAACTTATGTAGAAGTAGCTAGAGCTGTGATACTGCCCTTTTTAATTATACCATCAGAGATACCACTAACCTATTTTGAAGTACTATCGTGTGGTACTCCTATTTTGACTTTTAAAAATGGTGGCACTTATGAATATTTGAAAAATGCTGTAGTTGCGTGTGAAACAGGAAGTGTAAAAGGTTTAGAACAACTTATGGTTGAAATGTGGAATGATGATAAATTACATAAAAAAATATCTAAAAACGCATTAAACTTAATGAACAATCATCCAGAGTGGGGAGAAGCTAATTTAGTATGGAAAAAAGCAATAAGTTAATAATGAAAAACATTTTATTGTCTGGACCAGATGGAACTGGAAAATCTACTATTGCAAATGCAGTTATAGCTGAGTTAAAAAGTAAAAATATAGTTCTAAATCATGTCTGGCTAAGGTTTAATCATTACCTAGCTAAAATAATAAACGCGATTGGTAGATTATCAGGAAAAAGTTATTATGAAACTTACAGTTGGGGAAAATTAGGTTATCATGATTACAAGGGTGTGATAGGATATTTTTACATATTAGCAGTATACATAGATCATCTAATTTTTAATATATGTTTTAGAAAAAGATATTTAAAACCTAACATAAACTATCTCATAGATAGATTTATTATTGATATAATGGCCGATCTTATTGTTGATACTAAAAGGCCGAAACTGGTTTTCTTTTTATTTGGAACTTTTCTTAAAAAGGAGTTAAAATTAGCTCATGCTTTTATTTTAAAATGTAACAAAGAAATTGTTGTGTCACGCCGTGAAGATATTTTGAATGATAAAAGTTATGATGAGAAAATTTTAGCATACGAGTTAATAGCATCAAAATTCAATATTTTAACAATAAATTCAGGTAAATTATCTGTTGCGGAGTCAGTAACTTCAATTTCTAATCAAATTTAATGTTATATATT
>CBFHHD010000092.1:0-1799 GCA_965655605.1 Candidatus Pelagibacteraceae bacterium
CATCCAATCTAGGTAATTCCTTACTACCGTGGATTCTGCTGACATTGGGCTCATACTTTTTAGTTTTTTTAATTCAGCAATACACTTTTCTTCGGCTTCTTTGTGCATTTTTACTTTTTTTATAGATTCTTCTAACTGTTTTAGCTCATCTTTTCCTTCATCAATGTCACCCAATTCTTTTTGAATAGCCTTTAACTGCTCATTTAAATAATATTCTCTTTGGGTTTTTTCCATCTGATTTTTTACCCTGCCTCTTATTCTCTTCTCGACAGACATAAGTTCTAATTCACTATCCAGATGACCAATGATTAGTTCTAGTTTTTTTTGAATATTAAGAGTTTCTAAAATTTTTTGCTTCTCTTCGAGTTCAATGCCAAGCGTTGAAACACCTTTGTTTGCAATAATATTTGGGTCTGTAATGTTCTTAAAATTAATATTGCTATCTTCATTAAATTTTTTTGAAGACTTAGAAAGTTTATTAAATTTATTTATTAGAGCCTGAGACAAAAGATTATTACCTTTGTCTTGTTCCAACTCACATTTTTTTATTTTGACGTCTAAAAATTTTTCATTAGTTTTGAATTCTTCTATTTTAGATACATATTTACCTTCAACTAAAATTTTAACCGTACCGTCTGGTAACTTCAATAGTTGTAAAATTTCAGCCACAGTTCCAATTGAAAAAAGATCTGTTTGTTTAGGATTATCTACATCAGGGTTTTTTTGAGCTACTAAAAAAATTTGTTTGCTTTCGCTCATTGCAGTTTCAAGAGCTTGTATGGATTTTTCTCTACCAACAAAAAGTGGGGTAGTTACATTTGGAAAAACCACAATATCTCTTAAGGGTAATACCGGAAGTGACACAGAAATTGATTTCATTACATTCAACGTAATTATTAATGATTAGAAAACAAGGGGTTTATATGGAGATATCACCAATTAATTGGCAATTTTTTCTTCTTTTTCTGTCGATTTTGAGCTTTTAGAGTAAATGAGTAATGGCTTTGTTTTTCCATTAATCACTTCTTTATTTAATATTACTTCTTCAACACCCTCAGTTGATGGCAAATCAAACATCGTCTCAAGTAAGACTTCTTCTATGATTGATCTTAATCCTCTTGCTCCAGTTTTTCTAACTATAGCCTTTTGAGCAATCGCTTTGAGTGCATCTTTTGCAAAACTTAACTTAGCTCCTTCAATTTCAAAAAGTTTTGAATATTGTTTTATTAAAGAATTCTTAGGTTCTTCTAAAATTTTCACTAAGCTTTCTTCATCAAGATCTTCTAGGTTTGATATAATTGGTAGTCGGCCAATAAACTCTGGGATTAATCCAAATTTCAATAAATCTTCAGGCTCGATATCTTTCATTAATTCACCAACGCCTTTTTCAACTTTATTTTTAATTTTTGCCCCAAAACCCATGGCTGATCCCTGTCCTCTATCAGCTATAATTTTATCAATACCAGCAAACGCTCCACCAACGATGAATAGAATGTTTGTAGTGTCTACTTGAAGGAATTCTTGCTGCGGATGTTTTCTTCCACCTTGTGGAGGGACACTTGCAACTGTACCTTCCATAATTTTTAACAAAGCTTGTTGAACGCCTTCACCAGAAACATCTCTTGTAATCGATGGGTTTTCAGTTTTCCTACTAATTTTATCAACTTCATCTATATAAACAATTCCTCTTTGTGCCTTTTCAACATTGTAATCTGCTGCTTGAAGTAATTTCAAAATTATGTTTTCTACATCTTCACCCACATACCCTGCTTCAGTCAATGTTGTTGCGTCTGCCATCG
>CBFHHD010000093.1:0-1779 GCA_965655605.1 Candidatus Pelagibacteraceae bacterium
ATTCATTACCTCGATGTTTTGGCTCATACTTAGGTAGTCATTTGAGCACCACACATCAATCTCCTTAGTTTTTCCATCTTTATGATGGTCAGCCTTCGGGTATTGACCGGCTTTTCTCTCTATCTCATTAAAATATCTATAATGTCCTTCATTTTTGATTTCTCTTAACTTTTGATCAAAAACAGAGTGATAAGAAGATTTCCAATTGTGTGATTTGTTTCCTGACATTACTAATTTTATATAATTAATAATTCATCTATTTAAACGCCTAAATAGACGCACTTTTTAATTAAAACTAGCAGGTTATATTGTCATAATGTCAAAAAAACTAACAGTTGTATCGAGATCGAGTTTTTTGGCAAAGATTCAAACCTACATTTTTAAGCACGAGTTAAAAAAAAAAGATAAAGGTATCAAAATTCAATCAGCTTATCACTCAACCAGCGGAGATAAAAATCAAAGTAATCAACCTTGGAAAGATTTGGGTTATGGGATTTTTACAGGCTCGTTAACTAAAGAGCTTTTAAACAAACAATTCGATTGCATTGTCCATTCTTATAAGGATTTACCTGTTCTAAAAAGTAAAACCAAATTTGCAGTATTAAAAAGAGCAGATCCCAGAGATATTTTGTTAATTAAAAAAAAGTCTATTAATAAAAAAAAACTAGTTATAGGAACATCTTCTCCTAGAAGAAAGTCATCAATTTCAGAATTAAAAAAACTTTTAAATAAAAAAAACATTACATCTAAAATGATTAGAGGTAACGTAACAACAAGATTAGACAAGGTTGTTAATTTAAAAAATTATGATGCTATTTTTATGGCAAAAGCAGCTGTAGATCGTATTCAACAGTATGGAAACATAGTGGACAAGTCCGAGACAAGAAAGTTTCTTAATTTATATAAAAATTTTATTCCAATAATTCTTCCACTCTCACTATTTCCATCTTCAGCAGCCCAAGGTGCAATTGCCATTGAGTACAGGGAAGGCGATATTAAAATAAAAAATATTTTAAATAAAATTAATTGTAAAGAGACTTCAAAAATGTGCCTTGATGAAAGGTTATTATTAAAAAAATATGGTGGTGGTTGTGGTTTGGATATTGGCATTACTATTGAAAATATTAAAAATAATTATTTCTTATTTAGCAAAGGGGTAAATTTTAAATTAAATAAAATTTTTCATGTAAATAAAATATTAACTAAAAATAAATTAAAAAAATCTAATTTAATTTTTCCCAAAAATATTAAAAGTTACCAAATGTTTGAAAGAGAAATTGTTAAACTTCCAAGTATCTCAAAATCAACGGTAGTACTGACAAGGCCTGATTTTTCAATTAAACAAATTAAAAAAAATAATTATTTTATATCTAGCGGTGTACAGACTTGGAGAAAGTTATCTAAACAGAAAATATTTTTACAGTCTTCTTTTGATGGTCTTGGTGAGGATTATAGGTTTCCAGAAAAATATTATAGGAAATATTTACCAATAAAAAAAATAACATATAAAAATAGTCCATCAACTTATAACAGTAAGCAAATTAGTGGTTATGAGCTAATACCACAGATTAATTACGAAACTATCGACAACTTATTCAATGCAAAAATTTTCTTTTGGATGAGTTTTTCTGCTTTTAAATTAGCCACTAAAATAAGACCTGAAATACTAAAATTTGATCATTGTAGTGGGCCAGGATCTACATATGATCAGTTAAAAAAAGCAATTCCAAATAAAAAATTGCATTTATTTTTTAATTATAAAGATTTTAAAGACAGTAT
>CBFHHD010000094.1:0-1727 GCA_965655605.1 Candidatus Pelagibacteraceae bacterium
CGTTTCAATCTTTGTTTACATTCTAAGTTTTATAATATATTTGCTTTTACGCTGCATTATTCATCGCGGGGTGGAGCAGTCTGGTAGCTCGTCAGGCTCATAACCTGAAGGTCCTAGGTTCAAATCCTAGCCCCGCAACCAACAAAAGCATTCATTTATGAATTATTCTTAAATGCAATTAATATTTTCAATAAAATTATTAAATAGAAAATTAAACAATAGAATTAAACTTCTTAAATATAATTTTTTTCAAATTCTATCATTAGCTTGATTAATCTTTGCAAAGTGTACTCGGGAACCCAATTAAGATCTTTTTTGGCTTTCTTTGCTGAACCTTTTAATAAGTCTACCTCTGCAGGTCTATAAAATTGTTTATTTATCTTTAATATTACTTTTTTAGTATCTAAATCTATTACCTTTTCATCTATTCCTTTGCCAATCCATTTATATCTGAATTTAAGTTCTTTTAGAGTGTAATTGATAAATTCTTTAACTGTGTGAGTTTTTGATGTTGCGATTACATAATCATGTGGTTTTTTTATTTGCAACATTTTCCACATCACTTTTATATAATCGCCAGCATAGCCCCAATCTCTTTTTGCATATATATTTCCAAGTTCTAATATTTTTCTTTTACCAAATTTTATTTCAACCAAATGTTTAACTATTTTTTTTGTTACAAATTCTTCTCCTCTCAATGGAGATTCGTGATTAAATAAAATTCCACTGCAAGCAAATAAGTTGTAGGATTCTCTATAATTTTTCGTTATCTCATGGGCAAATAATTTTGCTACGCCATAGGGACTCCTGGGGTTAAACTTGGTATTTTCATCTTGAATATTTTCACAAACCTTGCCAAACATTTCAGACGAAGAGGCTTGATAAAACTTTATTTTAGGTTGATAATTTTTAATACAATCTAATATTCTAAGAACGCCCATACCAGTTGCATCTGCAGTAGTGATAGGTATTTTAAATGATGATCCAACAAAGGATTGGGCGGCCAAATTATAAAATTCTTTAATATTTTTATATTTTTTAAATAAAGCAACGATACTATTCAAATCTGTCAGGTCAAAATCTTCATAAATTAATTTTTCAGTAATACCCAAATAATTATGTCTCCATTTATTATCTCTAGACGATCTTCTATCTGCGGCTATGACCCGATAATTTTTTTTTAGAAGAAAATTAGACAAATAACTTCCATCCTGCCCAGATGCACCAGTAACAATTGCTAATTTTTTCATAACATAAACTCAATTATTTTGTTTTAAATATTTTTCAAGATAAAATTCCCAATTCTTAAAACTCCACTTAAATTTCTTAAGTAACAAACTTGAATTTAGTGCAGTATTTAATGGTCTATATGTTTTGGTCTTTAAATCCCTAGTTAAAATGGCTGAAACTTTTGTATTAATTTTTTTCTTATTTAAAACATATTTAACTAATTTAAATCTATTTACACTACCTTTTGGTGAGAAATTATATACTTTAATCACCTCAAATCTCTTCGTTAAAATATATCTTTTAACATATTCTGCGATGTGCTCAGCGCTGGTTGGGGTGCCCACTTGATCTTTCACCATTGATATATTTTTATTTTTTTTTGACAAACTTATAATTTTTTTTATAAAATTATTTTTATTATTTCCATATACCCAACCCACTCTCAATATAATTCCAAAACATTTACTTTTAATAACTAATTTATCCCCCTGTAATTT
>CBFHHD010000095.1:0-1682 GCA_965655605.1 Candidatus Pelagibacteraceae bacterium
ACAACTAAAGAGCCAGCCACTACTTTTGGGTTTTGATAGTCGATGAATCCACAAATTTTACAAACTTTTCTTTTTTTTTGCTCAAGATCAACTTTTTTATAGGAGAATTGATGACAGCATTTATTTTTCATATTTAATCTTACGTAAAATTACAAAACCACCTATAAAAAAAAATATTATTGGAAAAATCCAAAGTCCAATATTTTTTAGGTTTTTTTCTGGTTTTAATAGAATTACTTCACCGTATTTAGATTTCAAAAATTGATATATTTGATCATCGGTATCATTATTAGATACTTTTTTTTTTATTAATTTTTTAATATCTATAGCAAAGTCAGAGTTTGACTCATAAACAGATTGACCTTCGCAGACCAAACATCTTAGGTTTTTGGTTATACTGTTTACTTTTAAGTCTATATTTTCAGACCAGGAAACATTGGTATAAAAAATAAATAATAAAAATAATATTTTCATTTTTTTTGTAATGCTAAGTTATAAAATTTATCATTAATAGGACCAATGTGCCTAGATATAATAACAAAATTAGAGTCTACTAAATATGTTTCTGGCACACCACGTGCACCAAGATTTATTGACAGCTCTCCATTACGATCTACAAAAACCTCATGATAAGGATTTTGATATTTTTTTAAGAAAGATTTGGCATTTGCTTTGGAGTCTTTATAATTAATACCTATAATTTTATAGTTTTTATTTTTAAGTCTCATTAAATAAGGGTGCTCAGTTTTACAAGGTGCACACCAAGAAGCAAAGATGTTGACTATAAATGTTTCATCTAAATTTAAATTTTTTAAGCTTAAATTTTCATCTTTTAAAAGAGATGCTGACTCTAAATTTGGTAATTTTTTATCTATCATTACCCTTGGTTCAATTTTTTTTTCTTTAAACAATGATAAGTAAAAAAATACAAAAACCACAAGCAATGAGGAAAATAATATAATGATTTTAGTTTTTT
Source organism: Candidatus Pelagibacteraceae bacterium (assembly GCA_965655605.1). GTDB lineage: Bacteria > Pseudomonadota > Alphaproteobacteria > Pelagibacterales > Pelagibacteraceae > HIMB114. Next base: position 977 of record CBFHHD010000095.1, read on the forward strand.
TTTCTAAATGCACTGGCAATACCTCCAAGAATTATTAAAACTAAGCCAGCCCAAATACCATAAATAAAAAAATTAAAATGATATCTAACGCCGAGACTCTTACTGCCTTTTTCTGGAAAATTAACTGCAATATAATAATCTGAAAAATATTTAGATTTTATACTTGTTTCAGAAGTTACTTGATTGGGCTGTAAATACCTCCTTACACTTGGATTTAAAGTTATATTGAAATTATTATGCAACAATTCAAATGTTGTATTTAATTCAATATAATTTTTAACTTTCACAATATCCTGTTTTAGGAATGTAAAATTAGTATTTTCTATTTTTTTATTCTCGCCAAGTTTGATTTCAAAGTCTTTTGACTCAGAAAAAAAGGCATTTAAAAAAATAGATAAAAATAAAACACCAACACCTATATGTGACACTAAACGAGCAATGTAATGGGTTCTAGATAACTTTCTCTGAAAAATTACCTCATATATTATTGTGATAATTAAAATCAAAGATGTTGCAATCCCCAAAAATAAAATTAAGCTATTTTTTGCTGTAAGATAGATAATCAAAAAAGCTAGGAAAAGTGAGATTATAAAAATAAAAGTTAAAAATTTTAAATTCTCTTTTTTTAAATTTTTATTCCATTTTAAAATTGGCCCAACCGACATTGTAATTAAAAAGATAAATACAAACGGAGCTAACAAAGTAT
>CBFHHD010000096.1:0-1541 GCA_965655605.1 Candidatus Pelagibacteraceae bacterium
GTTTGTCAGATTGCACACTCGTTATTTAATATATCTAGAAAAATTGCGAGAATAAGATCTAAAGAATTTTTAAATCCTGTTTGGAGCAGCCTTTTCAGTAAATCAAACTTACCAATAGACATAATTATATCGCCAGAATATGAAGTTGCAAATTCTTTGTTAAGAAAAATAGAAGCCCCAGGTGCAATTGAAAGTTTTCCATTCACAAATGATGTAGCGAGATTAGTTGAAATTAATTTAGATAAAAATTGTCCTTTAATAAACACCCCTTTGCAAAAATTAACTGAGTCTTTTTCTGATTTAAATGCAAATGTATTAGGCGTTCAAAGAGATGATAAATTTTTAATTTTAAAAAAAAAAGATACCCTTGTTGAGAATGACAAAGCCTTTATCTTAGCTGACTCAAAGCAAGTAGACCGTACGATGTCAGTTTTTGGCAAAGAAGAAAAGCTTTCACATAAAATATTGATCATTGGAGCAGGAAATATTGGTTTAGATTTGGCAAAATCATTAGAATACCACCCAAACAATCATAGAGTAAAAATTATTGAAAAGAATGTTGAGAGAGCCCAATATGCTGCAAATGAACTTAATGAAGCGATGGTAATCAAGGGAGATGGGCTGGATGAGAATATTTTAAAAGAGGTTAATATTGAAGAAATTGATACGGTACTTTCACTTACTGATGATGATGAGGTTAACTTGATGAGTGCACTGTTATTTAAAAAGAAAGGCATCAAAAGAGTGATAGCTTTGGCTAATAGTCATAATTATGGTTTGCTTCAATCTTCTTTAAAAATAGATGACATAGTTGATCCAAGAATGACTACTGTATCAACTATTTTAAAGCATGTTCACAAAGGAAAAATTGATAGCGTCTTTACTTTAGATGACGGGGAATATGAAATTATTGAGGCAAGAATCTTGGAAAATTCTGAACTATTAAACAAATCTTTAAAAGATATTGATTTACCAGATGGTATAAGAATTGGTTTGATTATCAGAGATAAAAAAACTTACGTACCAAAAAAAGACTTTGAGTTTAAGTTAAATGACTCGGTAATTTTGCTATCATCAAGGCAACAATTGCAAAAGGTAGAGCAATTATTTCGTATTAGTCAGTATTACTAATCTTTATTAATGAACTTTAGAGCAATAACATTTTATCTAAGTAGAATTAATTTGATTATTCTATTTTTTAGTTTGGTTAACATTTTATATTGCGTATATTTTGACTATAAATTAAACTTAATTAGTTACTTCATTACCTTTTCAATATCAGCTATATTCTTTTTTTTTGGTGCCAAGGTAAAGTTTAATAAAAAAAATTTTAAAATCATAGAGTTAATTACTTTTGCAGTCATGGGATGGTTTTTATTCCCTTTAATTATGTCTATTCCTTTTTGGATGGGAAATTATTCTAATTTTTTAATCTCCTTTTTTGAAATTGCATCTGGCTTTACATCCTTTGGAGTTTCAATTCTTGAAAGTAAAGTAAATTTATTGGACCCTCCAATTATTTTATGGAGAAACTCTTCACA
>CBFHHD010000097.1:0-1508 GCA_965655605.1 Candidatus Pelagibacteraceae bacterium
CTCGGTCATATTTACTTGTAGAAAGTCATGATTTAATTGTACTTAAAAATAGAAACAAAACAAGAATTATAAGCAAGTATTAAAATATTTAATTCTCTGGATCTGAGAAAACTACATCACTAATTATAACCGTTTGATCTTCCGGTACTGTTTTTTCAAATTCAAACTCGTACTTAGTTTTAAAATTGGCTGTATATTCTTGTAAATTAGGAGGCTCCATTTCCTCTAATCTAGTTTCTTCATGTTTTCTCTCCCACAAATTTGCGCTTCCTGAATCCATTTCAAATTTTGAAAAGTTAAAAGGTTTTACTTTACATTTGCTTATATCAGTTACTCTACTAAATGCTACAAACGTCAAAGCACAACTTTTTCTAGGTTTTCTACTTCCTATGATATCAATGAATGTTTTGTTTAATGTTTTACCTTGTGATTTGTGAATAGTTAAAGCATAACAAAGCATTATAGGATACTGTTCTCTTGTTAATGCAACACCAGTTATTCCTTTCGTTTTTACAGAAAAATCTCCATTTTTGCGAATAGTTTCTAAGCAAATGCATCTTTCATGCTGTGTTCCAGGTAAACATGACGTTACACCTTTATTTAATTTATCTAATTGAATTATAAGATAATCTGGTAATTTTCCTTTCACATTATTGTGCCGGTTGCTCCATTAACGATTCCTGCATCACACCACAAATTGTTAGTAATCATTATTCTAGACCCTTTTTTAATGTAAATTTTTTTTTCTAATCCTTCAAAAAAATCCTTATTCTTTTGTTTTCCTTTTTCATGGTTGTGATTTGCATTCAACACCATCAAAGGTTCAGTATTTTTATGCAAGCGTTCCATATTGTATTCCATTCTTGATCTATTATCAGGAAAAAGTCTTACAGCATCATCTTACTCTTTGGCTAATTGAAGCTCATTATAACAAAAAAATTGTTTTATAAATAAGTGATCTTCTTTTGTACATTCTCCGTTTCTCATTCTTAATAATATTTCTCTAAATTTGTCAGATTCTTCTGAACCGGAAACTTGTCTTCTACTTGTTTTTAAATTAACTACAGTTTTAAAAAACTTTCGAAACATGAGCCAAGTTCTAAACCGTGTTGATTTTTTAGCCTTTGGTTTTAACCAAATTGGTTTGTCCATAACAGGAGGTAGTTGTCCAAAATCTCCAACCATAGTTACATTAAATCCTCCAAATGCAATATTACTATCACCAGCTTGTCTTAAACGTTGGTCTACCCAAAATAAGTTATCAATTCCAAGCATGGAAATTTCATCAATAATTATAGTTTCAACACCATCTAATTCTTCCTCTATAAACAATGCAAGACGATTTCCTGTAAGATTCTTTCTATTTTTTTTCCCAATAGGTAAACTAAGTAATGAATGTAATGTACGTCCACCAATATTAAAAGCTGCAGAACCAGTTGTAGCAGTGACAACACATTGTCTTTGATTTGAGTAAATTCCTCTTAATGCATTAATCGTGAAAGTTTTTC
>CBFHHD010000098.1:0-1487 GCA_965655605.1 Candidatus Pelagibacteraceae bacterium
ATCTATTAAAGAAGCTTTAGAGGATGCATAATTTATTATATGAGCAACCCATTTCATTTAGCTATACCTGCGGGAGATCTTGAAAAGACAATTCCATTTTATACTGACATTTTAGGATGCGAGTTAGGACCTAAAGAAGAGAATAAATGGCAGGACATTGATTTTTGGGGGAATGAATTAACATTACACACAACTGTTCCAAGAACACAAAGAGAAGACGATAGAAATAGAGAAAGACACGAAGTTGATATGGGAACTGTTTGCGTTCCTCACTTTGGTATTCACTTAGAAAAAGATAAATTTCAATTTGTAAAAAAACAAATTGAAAAAACTATTGGTTTTTTTGATAACCCATATGTTAGGTTTGCAGGAAAAGATACTGAGCAAGAAACTTTTTTCATTGAGGACCCAAACTTCAATGTATTAGAAATTAAAACTCTATTAAAAACTGACTAAAATAATTGTTAAATTTAATAAGCTTTTGTCGTGAAATTGGTAGACACAAAGTGCTTAAAATCCTTTTAATTACATATTTTTAGGATCAGGCATCCCAACTTTATTATAACCTGCATCCACATAGTGAATTTCACCAGTCACACCACCAGCAAGGTCACTTAAAAGGTATAAAGCTGAATTTCCAACATCGTGGATATCTACATTTCTTTTAAGAAGAGAATGATCTTCATTCCATTTATACAAGAATTTTGCATCACCAATTGCAGAGGCTGCTAAAGTTTTAATTGGACCTGCGCTAATGGCATTAACTCTAATTCCCTTTGTTCCAAGGTCTCTAGCTAGGTATTTTGTACTTGTTTCAAGTGCAGACTTGCATACTCCCATGACGTTATAATTGGGTATCACTTTTGTAGCTTCATAAGTTAAAGTTATCATGCTGCCACCTTCGTTCATGATAGGTGCTGCTTCTTTTGCAACTTCTGTAAAAGAAAAACAAGAAATCAACATGCTTCTTAAAAAATTATCTCTTGTTGTATTTAAGTATTCGCCGGATAATTCCGATTTATCAGAAAAGGCAACTGCATGAACTACAAAATCTAATGTGCCCCACTCTTTTTTAATTTGTTGAAATGTATCAACAATTTGCTCTTTATTTTCTACATTACAATCGATTGTAAATTTTGATCCAAGAGATTCTGCTAATGGTATTACTCTTTTTTTTAAAGCATCTCCTACATAAGTAAATGCAAGCTCAGCGCCGTGTTCTGATAGTTTTTTTGAAATTCCCCACGCAATGGATCTCTCGTTTGCAACACCCATTACCAAACCTTTTTTTCCTTTAAGAAGCATAATTATACCTTCTCAAATACTAATGTTGCATTGGTTCCGCCAAATCCAAAGCTGTTAGACATGACACAATTTAGTTCTTTGTTTTTTTCTACTTTTCTAACAATTGGAAGGTCTTTTGCATTTTCATCTAAATTTTCGATATTAGCAGACTCAGCCATAAATTTATTTTCCATCATCAATAA
>CBFHHD010000099.1:0-1268 GCA_965655605.1 Candidatus Pelagibacteraceae bacterium
AGGGCTCCAGCTTCATTTATTCCCTCTTCAAGTAATTGACCATCTTTGGATTCTTTATATTTAAGAATAGATTTTGAGTCTTCAGGTTCATACAATTGACCTTCCGGAGAATAAATCCCAATCTGACTAAATAAATTTGCCATCCCAAAAGTTCTAGCTTCATCAGCAACTATAGGGACGATTCTAGGTCCCAGCTCTTTATCTTTTAAAATATTTCCCAGGGATCTAATTAAACCAGTTGTTGTAGAGAACTCTCTATCACTTTTTTCTAAGAGAAATTTTGAATGTGTGTCTAGCTTTGGAATTTGTATTGGAATATTTATAAATTTTCTTTCAGGTAAAAATCCACCTAATCTTTTTCTTCTATCTTTTAAATACTTTATTTCATCAGAATTTTCTTGGGGTTTATAAAATTCCAAGTTCTCTAATTTGTTATCAGGAATATCTAACTGAAAACGATCTCTAAATTCTTGCAAAGCCTTTAAATTTAGTTCTTTTGCTTGATGCGCTGTCATTTTAGACTCGCCAGCTTCACCCATGCCAAAGCCTTTTTTTGTTTTTGCCAATATTACTGTAGGCTTGCCTTTTGTTTCTAAGGCCATTTTGTAAGCTGAGTAAAGTTTTTTAAAATCGTGACCACCACGTTTTAATTTATCTATCTCATCATCTGTCATTGAAGTTACAAGTTTCAATGCCTCTTCATTTTGACCAAAAAAATTATTTAAGTTATATGCCCCATCTCTAGCACCTAAAGTTTGGTATTCTCCATCCACAGTTTCTGCAAACCTTTTTAAAAGAGAGTGGTTTTTATCCATTAAAAATATTTTATCCCATTCCGATCCCCATAAGACTTTTATGACATTCCACCCAGCTCCTTTAAAAGTGGATTCTAGTTCTTGTATAATTTGTCCATTACCCCTGACCGGACCGTCTAACCGTTGAAGATTGCAATTAATAATAAAAGTAACATTGTCTAATTTTTCTCTTGCTGCCAAAGATAGTCCAGCCAAACTTTCTGGCTCATCCATTTCACCATCACCAAAAACACCCCAAATGTGTTTTTCTGTCTTCTTTAAATTTCGATTTTCTAAATACTTTAAAAATCTTGCTTGATAAATTGCACTTAAGGGACCTATGCCCATTGAGCCTGTTGGAAAATTCCAGAAATTTTTCATTAGATAAGGATGGCAGTAAGACGAAAGGCCATCCTCTTTTGTCTCATGTCTATAATTATTCAGATGATCTTCTGTTAGTCGTCCTTCTAAAAA
>CBFHHD010000100.1:0-1171 GCA_965655605.1 Candidatus Pelagibacteraceae bacterium
GATTTTAATATCTATTAAGTTTAAATGAATATCATCTTCCTTAATATTTAAATTATGTAAAAAAGAAATGCTTTTTGAAGGCATAATAGGATACAGCAATACAAATATATTCTTTAAAGCATTTAAGCTTGAAAATAGTATATTAGAAATGTTCTCCTCAGAATTTGCTTTTCTATCCCATGGAGCATTATCATTTACATATTTGTTAATCTGCGATGAATAAGAATGTATTTCTTTAACATAATTATGTATTTCAAAATTATCTAAAAATTTTTCAAAAACTTTTTTATTTATAATTAAATTTTCATTGAGTGTATAATTATTATTTACAGGCGGCACTTTGTTGTCATAATACTTTGAAATTAAGGTAAATAATCTATTTGACAAATTTCCAATGTTATTTGCCAAATCATTTATACAAATTTTTAAATTATCAATATTAATTTTTCCATCCAAGCCAAAAACAACCTCTTTCATCAAATAGTATCTAATTTCGTCAGCACCAAATTCATTTATTAAGTTTACAGGATCTAAAATATTGCCCTTTGATTTTGACATTTTTTCTTCACCACTCAGAATCCAGCCATGTCCAAAAATTTGTTTTGGTACAGGCAGTTTAGCGGCCAATAAAAATGCCGGCCAATAAACAGCATGAAATCTCAAGATATCCTTACCTATGATATGCACATCCGAAGGCCACATATCATTTGGATTGTTAAGGTAATCGGTAGCACTTATATAGTTAGTTAATGCATCAAGCCAAACATACATTACATGTTTTGGATTATTTGGGACTGGAATACCCCAGTTGAATGTAGTTCTTGATATTGAAAGATCTTTCAAACCCTGCTTTACAAAATTTATAACTTCATTTTTTCTGCTTTCAGGTTTTATGAAATTTGGGTTTTGCTCATAAAAATTCAATAACTCACCCCCCCATTCAGATAGCTTAAAGAAATAACTTTGCTCTTCCATCCATTCAACGACACTGCCACTGGATATACAATATTTTTTTCCATCTTTTTCTTCTATTTCGTCTTCACTGTAGTATGCCTCGTCTGAAACAGAGTACCAGCCGGCATATTTAGATAAATAAATTTGATCGTTTTTATCAAGCAGTTGCCATAAATTTTGAGCCGTTTTTTTATGCCTACCTTCAGTGGTTCTGATG
>CBFHHD010000101.1:0-1110 GCA_965655605.1 Candidatus Pelagibacteraceae bacterium
TCGCGACTTTACAGTATTACCAGTTATTCCGAGTTAGAAAGAAATTGCAGAGAAATTAAAAGAAAAAATTTATTAAACCCTTCAAGTATTCAGAAAAATTATCTTCAAGAACTACTAAATAATAACGATGCAGTCATTACAACATCTGATTATGTTAGGTCATATTCACAAATGATTTCAAGTTATGCTGCTAACAAATTTATCCCGATGGGAACCGACGGTTTTGGTCGGAGCGATACTAGAGATAATTTAAGAGACTTTTTTGAAATTGATTATAAGCATATTGTTGTTGAAACTTTGTTTACATTTTTCGAGGAAAGTAAAATATCGATTGATGTATTGCAACAAAGTATTAAAAAATATGGATTAAATTTAAATACTGACCATCCGTGGAAAAGATAATTGCTTGAAATTTTTGTTTATAAAAGCTTTAATATAGGGAATTAAACAAGGGGGAAAAATGAGAATATTTAAAAAAATATTTTTAGCAATCGTTTTGGTTTCATTTGCAACAGCATCTTTTGCTGAAACTAAAATGAGAATTACACTTCAGCTTCCTTTAAAAGCTCACTTAGGACAAAATTTATTAGTTTTTAAAAAAGAAGTTGAAAAAAGATCAGACATCAAAGTTGAGATTTATGACTCAGCACAACTTTACAAAGATAAAGAAGTTCCACAAGCAGTTGGATCTGGAGCAATTGAAGCGGGAGTAGCTTCCATTACAAGATTTGCTGGTACAAATCCTGAAGTGGATGTTTTTTACTTGCCATTTTTATTTGATTCAGAAAAAAAAATAAGAAAGGCAACAAAGCAAGGATCTAATATAAGAAAAATTTTAGACCCAGCGATTTCTAAATCTGGAGCTATGCCATTATATTATCAAGCTTATGGAAGTGCCATAATGCTTTCAAATGGTGGACCAATGAAAACTCCAGCTGATTTTAAAAATAAAAAAATCAGAGTATTTGGAAAAACGCTTGGAGCATTTGTTTCATCTTTGGGCGGCAAGCCTGCTCTAATTTCTGGATCTGAGCAATACCTGGCTTATCAAAGAGGAACTGTTGATGCTGGTATGACTGGTGTTTCAGGAGTAAAATCTAGAAAACTTTA
>CBFHHD010000102.1:0-1071 GCA_965655605.1 Candidatus Pelagibacteraceae bacterium
CTCGAACTTTGATCATTTAATTTCTGTAAAAATTCACTTACCCTATAATAAGATCTGTCAATTTTTTTTACAATAAAGTTTGCTAGCTCTTTTTTGATTTGAATTTGATTATCAGAAAAAAATTTTAATATTAAAGAATAAACAAGTTTATCACTTGGGTTAAAGATTTCAGTGATATTAAATAGTTTTGATCTTGAAACTAAATCTTTCAAATTTAATGACATTTGTATTAGGGGTACATTTGAAGAAATAATTAAATATTTTTTGTTTGTATAAAAATCATTTACTAACAAGAACAATTCTTTCTCTGAGAATTTATTAAAATCTAAAATTAATTTTTGAGTTTCAAATAAATTATCTAAATCCTGATTATTAAAACTTTTCTCATTGACATAGTAAAAGCTATGTTTTTTTTCTAAAATTTTAAGCAAATGCGTTTTGCCTGATTTTTTTGGACCAACTAGGTTAACTAAATTATTTGACCATTTTGGAAATTTGCAAATTAATTCATAGGCATTTTTATTGGTATCTTCAAATATAAAATCCTCTTCAAAAAAAGAATATGATTGGGGAAATTTCATTATTTGCTGTTCCGACATCTTATTTAAAAAACCATTCTCCATTAATTTTTTCTAAAAATAGTTGTTCTTTCTGAAAACTATCAACAATTTGCTCAATGCTCCCTGAGAAAGTCATTTTTCCAATATATTGTCTGCTAGTTACTTGGGTATCTTCTAATAAATTAATATTCTTATTGTTTGTAATTTTTCTTTTCAAACTTACATAACCTGCCAAATCATCATAATTATATTTAAAAATTATTTGATTTCTTTTTTTTGGAGATAAGATCTGTATCTCTTTCCAAGAGTAATTCAAAACTCTTCTTAAATCAGAAAATTCATTTTTTAAATTTAAATTTCTCAAATTTTCAACTCTTTTTTTTTTAGTAAATTTCAGTTCATTAAATTGATATTTTAAAAAAATATTTTCTTTATTAGTCACATCATAGTCAAAAACTAAAAAAACAAAATCTCTTACACCATAATTTGATATTATTTCATCAAGTTTAGT